>JAJFTJ010000022.1 GCA_021373015.1 Nitrospiraceae bacterium | reverse complement strand
AGTTAAGTTTCAGTCGTATTCTTGAAAATATCTGGAATATCATAAGCGATGCTAACAATTACATAGCACAAAAAGAACCTTGGAAACTTGCAAAAACTGATATTGAAGAGCTCAAAAAAGTAATGTTCAATATTTGGAATGCTCTACGGCTTACTGCCATTTCGGTCTGTCCTTTCATGCCCGAAACCGCTGAAAAAATATGGAAACAGCTCGGGCTTAAATCACTGGAAAAAGATATTAAACAGAGCTGGTTAGTAAAAAGGGATGAAGAAGACTATCCTGAGATTTTTGAATGGGATTGGAAACCGCTTTATGAAATAAAAGTTTTAAAAGCAGAGCATCTGTTCCCGAGGATTGAAAACAAAAAATGAATTTTTCAAGGGGAGAAATAGTATTTCAGCTCATTCTTTGTTGAGTCGAACTGCGGATTTATTTTGCCATCTCCCCTCATATCTGTTTTAAGATAATGGGGTGATCGTGCAGAATGCAGACTACATAATTCGTGCTGATTATCTGCTTCCAATGGATGAGAAGCTGAGCGTAATAAAAAACGGAGCTCTTGCAATTCATGGAAAAAAGATACTGGATGTTGACACTTATGATGCAATCTCAAAAAAATATTCATCAGAGAATGTAATCAACGGCGCTAATCGTGTTGTCATACCCGGATTAATCAATACACACACACATGCTGCAATGGTTTATTTCAGAGGAATTGCTGACGACCTTCCATTAAAAGAATGGCTTGAAGAACACATATGGCCTGCTGAAAAGAAATGGTTGAGTTCTGAGTTTGTTGCTGATGCAACAGAGCTTGCATGCTTGGAAATGCTAAAGGCAGGCATTACAACTTATAATGACATGTATTTTTTCGAAAACGCTTCTGCAATATCTATAAAGAAACTTGGGATGAGGGCTGTGCTCGGCACAGGGCTGCTTGATTTTCCTACAGTTGAAGCAAAGACAACAGATGAATATTTCAATAAAGTTGAAAAATTCATAAAGACTTGGGAAAAAGATGAATTAATTATCCCATGTATTGCCCCTCATTCTGTTTATACCTGCGGACCTGAAACACTTAAAAAGGCAAAACAAGCAGCTGACAAATATAATGTTCCGATTCATATCCATGTATCAGAGGCAAAATGGGAAGCAGAAGAAATTACGGCTAAATATGGCATGAGACCTGTTCAATTTCTTGATGAACTTGGTTTTCTTAATGAGCGTATTATTGCAGCACATTGCGTATGGCTTGATGAAAATGAGATAGAGACTCTTGCTAAACATAAAGTTGGAGTTTCTCACTGTATTGAAAGCAATCTCAAACTGAGTTCAGGGATTGCGCCTGTGCCACAGATGCTTAAGGCAGGCATAAAAGTCAGTCTTGGCACAGACGGTGCAGCAAGCAATAATGACCTCGATATCTTGAGCGAGATGTCAACAGCAGCAAAAGTCCACAAGGCAATTTTTAATGATCCGACAGCGCTTGATGCAAAAACAGTTTTATTAATGGCAACAAAATGGGGAGCTGAGGTTCTTGGACTGGGCAGGATTACAGGAAGTCTTGAAAAAGGAAAGGCTGCAGATGTTGTAATGTTAAATCTTGACAAGCCTCATCTTACACCGCTTTATGATATTTATTCTCATCTTGTGTATTCAGCAAAGTCATCTGATGTCGAGACAGTTTTTGTTAATGGCAAACTTGTGGTTGAAAACAGAAAGCTTTGCACTGCTGACGAAGAAGAAATATTGGTTAAAACCAGAGAGTGGAAAAACAAGATGGGATAACTTGTCAGACTTTTACCGAATTAAATGACGTTTACAATTTTATTGCTTTAAGCTATACTCTTCATATCTTTTGGAGTTGAGAATGCCTCAATAGACTTTAAAAGTCTTTGAGGTATTTTATTTTTTCAAAAGTAAAAGGAGACAAATATGGAAAAGAAGCTTTATGTAGGCAACATCTCGTTCCAGGCAACAGAAGAGGATTTAAAGGAACTTTTTGCAAAATCAGGAGAGGTAGAGTCTGTGAAAATAATCACTGATGCCCAGACAGGAAAACCTAGAGGATTCGGTTTTGTTGAGATGGCTACCCGTGAAGATGCAAAAAGAGCTATAGAGTCAGTCAACGGCATGATGTTAATGGAAAGGGCGCTTGTAGTAAATGAAGCTAAGCCCCAGCAGAAAGAAAACCGCGGCGGTTTCGGCGGGAACAGAAGAAGCGGAGGCGGTTTTGACAGAAATAAGGGCAGAGGACGGAGATAATCTTGGTTATAAAAGTTCATGAAAATGATCTTGAAAGAGCGCTTAAATCTCTTAAACGCCAACTTCAGAAAGAAGGTCTTTTTAAGGAAATAAAGCAGAGGAGTTTTTATGAAAAGCCCTCTGTGAAAGAAAAACGCAAGCAGAGAGAGGCTAGGAAAAAAAGACTCAAGGCATTGAGATTTAAGAGGTCGGAATAAAAAGGTGTAAAATTCAAAAATGAATTTTACATTTCTCTCCTTCCTTCAAGCGCTTTGCCTAGTGTAACCTCATCAGCAAATTCAATGTCGCTTCCGATAGGAAGTCCGTATGCAATACGCGTGATCTTAATGTTAAAAGATTTTAATGCATCTCTTATGTATTGAGCTGTCATTTCTCCTTTAGTGTTAGGATTTGTAGCAAGTATTATCTCTAATATCCCGTCATTCTTAACCCTTCGCACAAGCTCTGCTATTTTAAGTTTATCCGGAGTAATGCCGTCTATCGGGGAAATCGAGCCAAGCAGGACATGATATAAACCGTTGAATGTTCGTGTCCTTTCAACTACGAGGATATTGCTTGGTTCTTCAACTACACAAATTCTTGTCTTATCTCTTGATCCATCTCTGCATATATCACATGGCTCTGAATCAGTAATGTTAAAACATCTGCTGCAGAATCTTGCTTTGTCTTTAACATCTATTATTGCGTGTGCAATTTCTTTTGCATTTTCTTCTGACATTGTGAGCATAAAGAATGCAAGTCTCTGAGCAGTTTTTCTGCCTATGCCTGGTAATTTCGTGAGCTGATTTATAAGGTTTTCAATAATGCCTTGTGCCATGAATTATGGCATCTAGAATATCTGTAAAAGTCTTTTGTTGTCAACTTGACTTTGACTTCCAATATGGTTTCTTTATAGTGTAAAATTAAGCCATGGCATCAAAGATAGGACAGATACTAGTAACATCAGGAGCAATAACAGAAGACCAATTAAGAGAAGCGCTTTCACTTCAGAAGCGAAACGGCGGAAGGTTAGGCGCGAACCTGATAAAACTAGGGCACATAACAGAAG
>JAJFTJ010000021.1 GCA_021373015.1 Nitrospiraceae bacterium | reverse complement strand
GAGAAATTTGTCGTGATCGCCAGAGGCGAATCTGTCGTAGGCTCTCCGATCTTATATATCTTTTGTTCAACCTGCATCGGCACCTGAGGATCTGTATATACGTTCTGTCTTAAAGTGAACAAGGCGATGTTTTTCCATTTCTCGATGCTGCTCAAAACGATGATAGACGCATATTTTGTTATGCCTATCGACGCAATGAGTGTTTCGTAGAGGCTGTCTTCTCTCTGGACAAAGTTAACAACAGGATAACCGAGCGGCTTGAAATTCTTTTTTATTGCTGCACGTCTTATTACGGTGTTATTCTCGATTATATCTTTTACTTTTTTTGCGCCTGAGTCTATAACCATATCTTCTACGCCTAGTGATTTTATCTTCTCAGTAAGCGTTGAGAGTTCATCAAGTCCAGTTTCAACAACACCGAGTATAGCTTTTTCTGTTTTTGCGATATTTGCCATGGCCTCGGCATTTGACGCATTCGCTCCATAGATTATTGGTTTTTTGCCTGCAAAATGTTTTACTGCTGCTTCAGCGGAAGCAGGATCGGTAGTTGACAGCATCACTGGTATCTCGCCGGCATTTTCTGCAATGATTTTTGCCGCTGTTTCAAATTTTATTTTTTCTGACGATTCATTTGTTAATGCTATTGCGTCTATTCTGAGTTTTTGTCCGACCCTGTCAATCTCCGATGTTTTTATTTCTTCGATCTTCTTTTTGATATCAGCTTCAGAAAGAGTGTCTTTTATCTCAACAGCTAGTGCGCATGGATTAACGAATTTTTTCTCATGTCTGAACAAAACAGTTTCTTCACCCATTTTTACAGCCTTATCACCTGTACCAAAGGTTATAGGTCTTACAGGGGGAGCTGATGCGTCTCCCAGCATTCTCTTCGATTCTTCCGAGACATCAGGACAAAGGTCAATAGTGACCTGACGCTGCGCGAGTTTCATAGCAAATGCAAGACATGTCGGATGTCCGCATTTTTTACAGTTGGTCTTTGGCAGTAATTTGAATATTTCAACGCCTGTTAGAGCCATATTATCCTCCGAACTCAGCAATGAGTTTTTCTACTGCTTCTATTGCTTTTGGATGCCTCATTATAAGAAGTTCAGCTCCTGCCACAAGCAGTCCTGCTGCAGTTACTGCTTCCCATGTTATTCCCCTTTTTTCAGCATCGCCCCACTGCGGGACGTCTGATTCGCTTGCCTGTGTCTCTTTGACCTTCCATACGTACATACCAACATCAGCAAGCATTGGAGGCTGCATTGTCATATCATTCTGTGTTAAAGCTGCAAGCCTTATTCTTTCCATAACCGAATAGGTGTATTCAAGTCCGTATCCCAGAGCAGAACACATCGGGTCTGTTATGATCTTCTCTTTGTCAAAACCCATCTGTGTTATGAGAATGTTAAGCTGTTTTGAGAGATTGATGTCAAGCTCTGACATTGCGACAAGTTTGTGATTGTTAGCCATTGCTGCGGCAGCTATTGTTTTGTAGTTTGCTTCCTGCGCTTTGCCGATTATGCAATTTTTATCTTTTGAAGCCTCGGCTGCAGCAATCAAAACCGATGAATCTTTTTCGCTGTGATTGCTCCCAAGGATTATGAGTGGAACATTGACTGCCGAGAGCACATCTTTTACTGTTTTTGCAGCTTCTTCAGCGCTTCTGTTTTCTCTGTCTGGATGTGTTCCTACAAGTCTTAGCGCGATGGCCTTTGCCTTGAGATCGTCTTGGCAGAACTTTGCCCATTTTACGGGATCGTCAGAACAACCGTTGTATGGTTTTTGAACGTTCTCCGGCCAGTCTGTTGGAGGAACATCTTGTATCTCATATGCGATCAGAGGATGATTTGGAGTCGTTCCTTCAAATGAATGAAATGGAAGCACATTTTCACCGCCAAAATTCACGGCATTAGGACCTGTGCCTATATTTACCTGATATACTTTTCCTGAATAGCTTTCTTTTGGAGCAACAAAAGCCATTTTACCTCCTCGTGAAAGTATTTTTATTTTTTTTTACATCTCTAAATATGAATGTGCGTAAAGGGTTCTTCCCATTATCACATCCACTGTTTTTTTTATCTCTGCCATCTTGTCAGCATCGTCGATTTTCTTTCCTGACATAACGTCGTCGATGATTTTTTTCTCCTTCACCGCTTCCTTCATCTCAACCGCATCAGCAATGGCTGCAGTCAAGCCAGCATTCGCCAGCATTATAAAATAGTGTTTATTTAAAATTGGTCTTATGTGTTTAGGACAGCCGTTAGAAATATTGCTCAGGCCTACTACGGTTTTCATCGGTGGATCGTTCATCTCTCTGAACATTTTCACAGCCTCGATAACCTTGCGTGCGTGATCCTGCGAAGTTGCTATCTGAAGCACAAGAGGATCAAGATATAAATCTTCAAGCGGCAATCCATATTCCATAGCCCTTGCCATAATCTCAGCTGCAATAGCAGCCCTCTCTTCAGCGTCGGCAGGAAGTCCGCCTTTCCCAACGGTCAGGCCTATTACCTGAGCATTATATCTGGCGCCGAGCTCTAATATAGGGAATCTCTCAGGATCGTTTGATGTTGAATTTATCAGAGGTCTTCCCCATTTATTGTTATGGATTTTAAGCCCGGCTTCGATAGCCTTTGCGTTTGTTGTGTCAAGACATACTGGAAGGGGTACTACCTCCTGAATAGTTGTCACCATCCACTGCATTAGATCTTCACCATTATCTTCTGCTGGACCTATGTTTGCGTCAATCATTCCTGAGCCGGCTTTCCATTGAGACACAGCAATCTCCTGTATCGGAGCCTTGTCTTTCTTCAGCATTGCTTCCCGGACTCTTTTTGCTATTATGCTGAGCTTCTCACCTATTATCAGCATCCTGTAAAACCTCCTAAGTTTTTAATTTGGGCTTTGCTAAAACGCCAGCAAATATGGAGGGAACTTATAAAAAATGTTAACACAAAGGAGAACAGCCAGTAAAGATTTTTGAGTCTTTTTTGCGATTTTAAATTTTTATGCAGCTATAAAAAACTTTATGTTATAGAGATTCTCTTGCTCTTTCATTATGAGGATTGATCCTGAGAGCAAACTCAAAAGTTTTTTTTGCTTTGTCGCACAGACCTTTTTTCTCATATAAAATCCCAAGCTCTGTATAGAAATCATCATTGAATGGTTCGATCTCGACTGCTTTGAGCAGCGCCCTTTCAGCTTCTTCGAACTTGGATGAATTAAGAAAAGAGAGTCCAAGATAGAAATGATACATTGCTTTCTGGGGATTTAAATCTACTGCCATATGAAAAATATCGGTTGACTGGTCAAATTTTCTGTTCATGAAAAGTTCGATCCCTTTTTTGTAAAGTATCTCAGGACTGTTTGTAGGCCTCGTAACATCATTCAGAAACTCTCTGCTTGTATCATGGCGATCTTCTTCGAAAGCTGCACCTATTGTCTTTAGAGTGTATAAAAATTTAAGTATCTCTAGATCGTTTCCTCTCAAGTATTTAAGAATGTCCAGAATACTTCGTTTGCCGTCCAGCAATGCTAAAACTTTTTCTTCATCAGATGTGATCTTTAATTTTTTTATTGTTTTGTCAGAGTCAGCAGAAGGATGCAGAACTGTGCTCAACGGAAGAGCATTTCTTATCTGTGGGAAGCTGTCTATGTTCTTTATGCCTTTATATATTAAAGGGGAGACTTCAGATTCGAGAATTATAGACTCATCGATGCTGAAAGGAGCTTCTTCAAAAAACAGATAGCCTCCTCCCCATCTGAATATCCCTAATATTATTTCCTCAATATGTTTTTTTACTGCGCTTGTTACTTCTTCTTTTGACAGATAGCCTTTTTCTATCAGTATTGTCCCATGCTGTTTGCCGGTTTTTTTCAATATCTGTATAGATTCATAATACTGGCTTACTGTGATCTTGCCTTTTGTAAGAAGGCTTATTCCCAGACAATCTTCTTCAATATTTGATGAAGCAAAAATGATCTTTCCGTTTTTGATATAAATATTCTTTTCAGCGGGCCAATTCTTAAGATGCAGAGTTCCTGTTTTTTTAGAATTACAGATGCCCAGAAACACTTCAGGGAATCCATATTCCTTTATGTTTTTATATCTGCTGTCTAATACATGTTCCATGGGATAAATGATATCACATATCATAGCTTGCGAAAAGACAATAACTTGTCATGAGGCTTCGGCCGATTGTATAATTCAGAATGAAAGCAGCTCTGACAATAGCAGGTTCTGATCCAACAGGCGGTGCAGGACTTCAGGCAGACATTAGAGTATTTAAGTCATTAGGTATTCATGGGCTTTCAATTCCAACAGCGCTTACAGCACAAAATACAATGAAAGTGAAATCTCTGTCATCCATCGATAAAGATTTTTTTGCAGGACAGATGGACGTGCTTCTGGAAGATATAAAACCTGATGCATTAAAAACAGGCATGCTTTTCAACAAATGGATCGTTGAGGCAGTTACTGAAAGAATAAAAAAATATTCGCTTAGCAATCTTGTGATAGATCCTGTTGCAGTGTCTTCTTCAGGAATGAGTCTTGCTGATGATAATTTAATTAGTACTGTCAAGGATATTCTGATTCCTATTGCTGCTGTGATCACTCCGAATATGTACGAGGCATCACTGCTGACAGGCATTGGCATAAAAAACGAAAATGACATGAAAAAGTCTGCAAGGATACTGAAAAACATGGGGACAAAAGCTGTTATAATAACAGGCGGACATTTAAAAGATTCAGCGGTTGATTTATTTTATGACGGTGAAGAATTTAAAAGATTTGAGTCTGAAAAAATAAGAGGAGAATTTCATGGCACTGGCTGCGCTTTTTCTGCAGCAATAACCGTTTATCTTGCAAAGGGATATGAGATTATTGAAGCAGTAAAGATGGCAAAGGATTATATTGACAATGCAATCAAAAATGCATATTTTCTAGGAAACGGCATGGGGATTTTAAACCTTTAACAAAAACTAATCAGTGCCTGCCTGATAGACCAAGAATCAAAATGAGAAAGATAAATTTTAAAAAAATAGCTGCTGCAATTTTTATTTTATTTATTATTCCTGTTGTATATTTTCTTGTACATCCCAATATCTCCAAGCTCAGAAAAGAGAATCCAAAGAAAACGTCATTTATGGAGTACAGAGAAGAAGAATGGGAGAAAAAAGGAAAACATTATAATATTCAGCAGGAATGGATCCCGCTTTCTCAAATATCACCATATCTTATAAAAGCTGTTTTAATCGCAGAGGACGACAAATTCTGGAGTCATGAAGGTTTTGATTACGAGGCGCTGGAAAAGGCTCTTGAGAAAGATTTTAAGACAGGAAAATTCAAGGCAGGCGGAAGCACTATCTCACAACAGCTGGTAAAAAATCTTTACCTTACACCGTCAAAAAATCCGATTCGAAAGATTAAAGAAGCTATACTCACATGGAGAATAGAAAAAAGCCTTTCGAAAAAAAGAATACTTGAACTCTATCTTAATGTTATAGAGTGGGGCGATAACGGAATATTCGGAATTCAGGCAGCATCAAAATATTACTACAACAAATCTGCTTCAGAACTTGCTCCGATGGAAGCAGCGAGGCTTGCTGTGGTTTTGCCAAATCCAAAGAGATACAATCCATTGAGTGATTCAAATTATGCAACATCGAGGGCTAATCTTATCTATGAAATAATGGTAAAAAGGGGAGTAGTTGCACCTGAATTTAATGGTGAATTAAATTCAGGCGGCAGAAAAGAAAATTCCGATGCAACTACTGAAACCCCTTCTTGGTTCACAAGCCCATTGGGCCTATAAAACAACTGACTGTTTAAAAATTACTTAACTTATTTCTTCTTTTTTGCTGTTTTCTTCTTTACTGCTTTTTTCTTTGCCACTTTCTTTTTTACTGCCTTTTTCTTTACAACCTTCTTTTTTGCACTGCATTTAGCTTTACCTTTGTGACCTGCTTTACATGCCATTTTAATCCTCCTAAAGTTTTTTAAAATATATCACTTTAATTATTATCTGTCAAACATAAATTCTGATATTTTTGTGTTTGACATAATCAATGAACAGGAGTATAAGTTTTTCAGGAAGGGGGTTCTCCTGATTTTCATACCATTAAATTGTTTGAAAGGAGGTATTCATGGCAAGTTATGTTATCCTCAGCACTCTCACTGACGAAGGAAGAAAAACAATAAAGGAAAAACCCGAAAGAATACTTGAAGTAAATAAAGAACTGGAGAAAATGGGAGTGAAAGTAAAACAACAGTTTGCGGTTCTGGGTCCTTACGATTTTGTGAATATTGTCGAGGCGCCTGATAACGATGCAGTTATGAAAATGTCGGTAGAACTTGGTTCGAGAGGTTCAGTTCAGCTTCTTACGCTTGCTGCTGTTCCAGTGGAGAATTTTATAAAAAACATAAAGTGATTTCTATTCCCCCTTCCAAAATAGAATAGAAATTTCTTTGTTCTATTTGTTACCATAATAGATAAGTTTATTATTTATCAAATAAGCAATGATTAAGCTCCTGACGATTTTTTTATTTATTATTGTTCCTTCAAATGCATTAGCATGGGGACCATTAACACACATATACCTGGGCAGCGAAGTGTATTATCTTGGTTCTTTGCTTCCTGCATGTGTATATGCACTTATCAGAAAATACAGAAATGATTTTCTCTACGGCAATCTTATGGCCGACATGATTGTCGGTAAGAAATATCTTCCTAATGAAAAAAGTTCTCACAGCTGGGAAGTTGCACTCAATCTGTTTGACTCTGCAAAGACCCATCAGCAAAAGGCATTTGCGTATGGCTATTTAACTCATCTTGCAGCTGATACCGTTGCCCACAAAAAACTTACTAATGGAAGAAAAAATGTCAGTCACACATTCCTTGAACTTAAAGCAGACAGCCTTGTTGATAAAAGCTACTGGTTTCAGGCAATAGCGATAGATAGAAAAGTTCAGCTGAGAAACGATTTGTTTCTCGAAAAATCGCTCGAAAGATTTGTTTTTTCTTTTAAAACAAACAAGCGGATTTTTAAGAGTGTAGTTTTGCTGTCAGGTCTGCATCAAAAAAAGTTCAGTAGTTTTATGGACAGAAAATTTTCTATTAATCCGAAATTTAAAAAAGAACAGATAAAAAAATTTCATGATGAATCCTTGTACATGATGGTTGACCTTCTTCAAAATGGTCGTAAGTCAACTGTTCTGAAAGAAAATCCGCTTGGCAGTCATACATATAAGAAGGTACATAAGCTTTCTTGAAGATATTACAAAAATATTGAGATGATTGACTAATCACTTCTCAAAATGCTATTAAAACACATGCGCGACATGTTAGGAAGAGAAGAGATTATCACTGCTGAAAAAGCGCTCGATATTATTTTTGAAAAATTATCTCCTCTTCTGCCTTCCGAATCAACTCTCAATATACAAGATGCCTTGTGCAGGATTCTTTCCAAAGATATTCACTCAACTGAAGACCTTCCGTCTTTTGCACGTTCGACTGTTGACGGGTATGCAGTTGTATCATCAGATACATTTGGAGCAACAGAAGGACTGCCTTCCTATCTGAATGTCGCAGGTGAAATATTAATGGGCACAATCCCATCAGCAGTTATTAATAAAAATGAAGCGGTGAAAATTGCAACAGGAGGAATGCTTCCTGTCAATGCTGATGCTGTTGTTATGGTAGAACATACGCAGAGTATTGATGAAAAAATGATCGAGGTTTTAAAACCTGCTGCGCCGGGCGAAAATGTTATACAAAAAGGCGAGGACATAAAAAAAGATGAACTCGTGCTCAAAAAAGGACATAGGCTTAGACCACAGGACATAGGAGCTTTAGCAGGACTTGGGATAACAAAAGTAAAGATATACGATAAACCTAAGGTTTCTATTATTTCCACCGGTGACGAGATTGTCTCAGCAGCAAGTGATGCTAATGAAGGACAGGTAAGAGACATAAATTCATTTAATCTCTCAGGCTTGATACTTGAGGCCGGATGTGAACCTGCAAAGCAAGGCATATTTCGCGATGAATATTCTGTTATTAAAAAAAGCGTTGAGGACTCCTTGAAAACAACTGACATGGTTCTTATTACAGGCGGAAGCTCTGTTGGAACGCGTGATATGACAGCAAAGATAATAAATGATATTGGAACCCCGGGTGTGCTTTTTCACGGCGTTTCAATAAAACCCGGTAAACCAATGATAGGCGGTCTTATAAATAACAAACCGGTTTTCGGACTTCCGGGGCATCCTGCAGCCATCACTGTGTGTTTCCAACAGTTTATAGAACCTGTTTTGAAAAAACTTACAGGTCATGAACAAAAAAAAATAATAGACAAAAAGCCTTTTGTGATTGCAAAGATGTCCAAGAATGTATCATCGAGCTCCGGCAGGGAAGATTATATACGAGTCAGTCTTGAGAAAAGAAACAATGAAATATGGGCAAATCCCATACTTGGAAAATCCGGATTGATAACAACTCTTGTTAAGGCTGATGGGATTGTGGTAATACCATTAATGAAACTTGGATTAGAGCAGGGTGAATCAGTAGAAGTAAGATTGTTTTTTTAGAAAAACCAGACAGACAAGGGTATTGCGCTTGAGCGGATTTGAATATGCCATAGGCAGATTCACCTCGGAGGGCGATCCGACCGAGAATGAGCGAAAACGTGATACCCTTATCTGTTTTATTCACTCTATAATTGAAAAAACAGTTAAACTTGACAAGATAATGCTGTTTTGGTTTTAATTAATTTCCAATATTTCAGGCTCGTAGCTCAGGGGGAGAGCGCTTCCTTGACACGGAAGAGGTCGGCGGTTCGAGACCGCCCGGGCCTACCATTTATCCAAGTAACTTCAACTAGTGATCAATCGAGACAAGCTCTATGACTGTAACTTCAGGCGATGCGAGAAATCTGATTGGCGGTCCCCATGTGCCTGTGCCCCTGCTCACATACAAGGAACTTATATCTGAGATATTTGAAAATCCCGCATGAACAGGATAATAAAGCCATGTCAGAATGCTGAATGGGAATATCTGTCCTTTATGCACGTGGCCTGAGATCTGTAAATCAAATAAGCCAATGGAATTTTTATCTACAGCAGGTCTGTGTTTGAGTAATAAAGTGAAGTTTTTATTATCTCCGGCTGAGAGCAACTCTCTTTCAGTAATAACTTTGGATATGTTAAAGAGTTTCCCTGCTGGATCGTCTATGCCGACAATATTAATTATTCCTGCAATGTTAACTGCCTCGTCTCTGAGCATTTTGAAGCCTGTCTTTTCTGTAAACTGTATTGCTTTTTTAAGTCCTGCATAGAATTCATGATTTCCTGTTATTGCAAATTTTCCGTATCTCGGATTAATTTCTGCAATCATGTTTTCAAGATTATTGGATTTTGGCATGTACCCATCCACAAGATCGCCTGTTGAGATGAAGATGTCAGGATCTGCATATTTAACCTTGTTCAGAATCAGCTTTAGTCGATCGTCTCTTATAATCAGTCCCAGATGTACATCTGATATCTGTACTATTCTCAAGGCTCCGATCTCTTTTGGAATCTTGGAGGTTCTTATTATTATTTTTTCGGTTCGTATATTTTTTGCCTCAAAATAGCCATAGAAAGTAATCATCAGTGACATTGCCGCAGAGATTATGAAATAAGACTTTGGTGCGAGGGTTATAAAAGAAAGATTTTTTTTTGAAATAAATTCTGCAATGCTTATTAACAATCGATAAAAATCCATGACAGATGAAATTGAACAGAAAAGAAATATGGCAGCAAGCCAGATATATCCTGTGTAAGCCATAATCAAGGCTAAAGACTGATGTCCGGCTCTTTCAAAAGCACGGACAATAAGAGGAGCTGTGATCATTAACAGCATTATGATTGAAAAAACAATGCTTGTTCTTAATCCAAAAGATAGGGCAGCCTTTGCTTTAAGGAAAAGATATAAGTGCATTAAAGAGTAGATTGAAAAGAAAGTTATTAAAAAAATGCTCATTAAGACTCCTTTCCCGTTTTAATCATTTTTAAATTATAAATGAAATCCTGCTTATTTTCGTTAACAATATCAGGTTTCATTTTGTTGACTGTAATGCAGAGTTTTTGTATAGTGTATAATATTCTTTTTTGAAATCAAAGAGGAGGATGTAAAATTAAACTGCAGACAGAAGAAGGACAACCCATTAATTTTGATACTGCTGAAGGAAGAGAGATTTACAGGCACAGCACCTCGCATATAATGGCGCATGCTGTTAAAGAGCTGTTTCCAAAAGCAAAACTTGCAATAGGTCCTGCTATCGATGAAGGTTTCTATTATGATTTTGATATAGACACTCCATTTTCTTCTGAAGACCTTGCGAAGATCGAAAAAAAGATGGCAGATATAATAAAGAACAACATTCCTTTTGCTAAAAAGATTGTTTCTAAAAAAGAAGCCATCAAGATATTCACCAATAACAAAGAAGACTACAAGATCGAACTTCTTAATGAAATAAAAGATGAAAATGTCACTATATATGAAGAAGGTGGTTTTGTAGACTTGTGCCGCGGGCCGCATGCTGCTTCAACAGGAATAATAAAGGCTTTTAAGCTGTTGAGTGTTGCCGGTGCATACTGGAGAGGCAATGAAAAGAATAAAATGCTTCAGAGGATTTACGGCACGTCTTATACAAACGAAAAGGAACTTAAAAAATATCTCGATTTTCTTGAAGAAGTAAAAAAGAGAGACCATAGAAAACTCGGTAAAGAGTTGGACTTGTTCAGCCTGAGCGAAGAGATTGGCCCCGGACTGGTTTTATGGCATCCTAACGGCTCGATAATAAGAAAGACGATAGAAGATTTTTGGAGGAATGAACATCTTAAAGCAGGCTACAAGATGCTCTATTCACCGCATATAGCAAAACTGAATCTCTGGAAGACAAGCGGACATGTCGATTTTTATAAAGACAACATGTATTCTCCGATGGAGATAGACGGAGTTGAATATGAGCTTAAGCCTATGAACTGTCCTTTCCATATTGAGGTCTATAAGAGTTCCTTAAGAAGTTACCGCGAACTCCCGATAAGATATGCTGAACTTGGCACTGTTTACAGATATGAGCGTTCAGGTGTTCTGCACGGTCTTATGAGGGTACGTGGTTTTACTCAGGACGATGCGCATGTCTTCTGCATGGAAGAACAGATAGAAGATGAGATACTTAAGATACTGAATTTTACGCTGTTTGTTTTAAATACTTTTGGATTTGATTCATACGATGTTTATCTTTCAACAAGACCTGAAAAGTATGTCGGTACTCTTGAAAGCTGGGACAGGGCGACAAATGCATTAAAACAGGCTCTGGATAAAAAAGGGCTGTCTTATCAAATAGACCCAGGAGAAGGCGTGTTCTACGGGCCAAAGATAGATATTAAGATAAAAGATTCATTGAACAGGGCATGGCAGTGCAGCACAATCCAGGTTGATTTTAATAATCCGGAAAGATTTAATATAAATTTCAGAGGCAGCGACGGAGGAGAGCATAGACCCATAATGATACACCGCGCTCTGATGGGCTCACTTGAGAGGTTCTTCGGTGTTCTCATAGAGCATTATGCAGGCGCATTTCCTCTATGGCTTGCGCCTGTTCAGGTGAAAATACTCACGATCGCAGAAAGACACACTGACTATGCACAAGAAATTGTTCATCTGCTAAATGAACGAGGGATCAGGTCTGAGATCGATTGTGATAATGAAAAAATCGGCTATAAAATCAGAGAAGCCACTATCAGAAAAGTTCCGTATTTGGTTATAATAGGCGACAAAGAATCGGCTGAGAAGAAGATAACAATAAGAAAACGTAATGGAGAAAACTCAGGGCCATTTACAATTGATGAATTTATTGGGATAATAAACGAACTGCTGAAAAGCAGGAAATAGACAGCACAATTAACATTGGAGGTGAAAGTATAAGTAAAAATATTAGAGTAAACGAGTATATCAGGGCAAAGGAAGTGCGGCTTATTGATGATGAAGGCAAACAGGTAGGAGTTGTTCCTACAAAAGAGGCATTAAAGATCGCAGAAGAAAAAGATCTTGACCTAGTAGAGGTTTCACCAGAGGCAAATCCTCCTGTATGCAAGATTCTTGATTTCGGAAAATATAAATACAGACTCGGGAAAAAACAGACCGCAGGCAAAAAGATTGATGTTAAGGAAGTAAAGGTAAGGCCTCAGATCGATATCCATGATCTGGAACTTAAAGTAAGAAATATCAGAAGGTTTTTAGATGACGGAAACAAGGCAAAGGTCACTATGTTCTTCAGAGGAAGAGAAATGGCAAGGCCTGAACTGGGCATGCTGGTTTTTGACAGAATAAAAGAACTGCTTCCAGGAGAATACAACATAGAGATGGTGCCTAAACTTGAAGGCAAGAATATTACTATGGTTTTAGGACCAAAGTAATTAAAAATAAAAATTAATGACACAAGGAGTTTAGTTAAAATGCCTAAGATGAAGACACACAGGGGAGCGGCCAAGAGATTTAAACTTACAGGCTCTGGAAAGATAAAAAGAAGCAAGGCTAATAAAAGCCATATTCTTACAGGGAAACCATCAAAGAGGATGAGAAAATTAAGAAAAGGATCATTCGTAGACAAGACTCAGGAAAAAAGCATAAAAAAACTATTAAACAAATAAAATCAGCGGTGCATACCTGGACTACAATGCAAGAACACCTTGAATCTTGCAATATTGAATGTGCATCTGGTGAATAAATAAGGAGGATTTAAATGCCGAGGGCTAAAGGTGGTTTTAAAACCAGAAGAAGAAGAAAGAAAGTACTTGAGAGGGCAAAAGGCTATTACAGCGCTAAAAGCCGCCTTTTCAGAATAGCAACAGAAGCAGTAGATAAGGCAATGCAGTATGCCTACAGAGACAGAAGGAACAAGAAGCGTGAATTCCGTGCGCTTTGGATAATAAGAATAAATGCTGCAGTCCGAGCTGCCGGCATGACCTATAGTGGTTTTATGACCGGGCTTAAGAAAATAAACAGCGGTCTTAACAGAAAAGTTCTTGCTGATATGGCATACAATGATCCGTCTGGATTCAGCAAACTTGCAGAAACTGTTAAAAAGAACATTGCTGCCTAACGCCATTAAGAAGCATGGCTGATATTGCTTCATTGAAAAAAATATTCCTTGGAGAACTGGAGACAGCTGCCTCAGTAGCTGAACTCCAGAATCTCAGGGTAAAATATCTCGGCAGAAAAGGCTTAATCACAGAAGAACTAAAAGCCCTTCCCAAGCTGTCTGTCGAAGAAAAAAAAATAATGGGCAAGTCCTTGAATGAACTCAAGGATTATATTGAATCAGAAATATCTTCAAAAGAAAAAATCCTCAGCAAAAAAGACCTTAACAAAAGGCTTGTCTCCGAGTCCATAGACATAACGCTCCCGGGTAAAAGTCATTCATTCGGCAGAGAACATCCCATTACAAAAGTATTAAATGAGATATCAGATATATTTGTGCAGATGGGATTCAGCGTTGAAGAAGGTCCTGAGGTTGAACTGGATTATTATAATTTCGAGGCTCTTAATTTTCCTAAAAACCATCCTGCAAGAGATATGCAGGATACATTTTTTGTCACGGATGATGTGATATTAAGAACACACACCTCGCCTGTTCAGGTCAGGGTAATGGAAAAAAAGAAACCGCCCTTGAGATTTATCGCTCCTGGCAAGGTTTACAGATGTGATGCAGATGTTTCCCATACTCCGATGTTTCATCAGGTAGAGGGGATGATGGTTGACACAGATGTATCATTCAGCGACTTAAAAGGAGTGCTTGAATTGTTCATACACAGGATGTTTGGACCTGAGGTGCCTTTGAGATTCAGACCCAGTTTTTTCCCTTTTACCGAGCCCTCTGCAGAGATAGATATGGGCTGCATCCTATGTAAAGGCAAAGGGTGCAGCGTGTGCAAAAATTCAGGATGGCTCGAGATCCTCGGCGCAGGCATGGTAAACCCCCGCGTATTTGAGATGGTGGGCTACGATTCCGAGATTTACACAGGATTTGCATTTGGCATGGGAGTCGAAAGAATAGCCATGCTCAAATACTCTATAGACGATATCAGGCTCTTTTTTGAAAACGATATCAGATTCCTTAGACAGTTTTAAATTTTCTATTCGCAAGTTTAATCCGTCTGAATATTAAAAGCAAAAAAGGAGGAAAGCATGAAAAGGTTTATCACAGCAATAGTGATTGTATTTTTATTTTCAAGTACTGCGCTTGCATTTAAAGCAGGCGAATGGAAGAATCTGCCTGAACAAAGCAAGTTTTTTTATGTTGTGGGAGTTCTTGAGGCGTGGACTAATCTGAAAGCAGCAGTTGATTTTACGCGTCAGCAGAATGAAAGAGCTATGACTCCTGCAGAAGGCATATTTGTCGATATGGTGGTATGTATGAATGGCCGCAACATGACAAACCAGCAGGTATACGATACAGTTGACAAGTATGTGTCAAACAGGCCTGACTCTCACGGATATCTTATGTCCGGTGTTGTCTGGAGCGCTCTCTCTGAAGTCTGCAAAAAATAGATTTGTACTGTTTGCGGAGATTAAAGAACATATCATTGTTCCAGATAATTTTTGAAGATATTTATCTGTAATTTACAAATTCCAGATGAATTCCGAAGTCCTTGGATTTTATAAGTCCCATAATTGTTTGGAGGTCATCTATTTTTTTAGCCTTCACTCTTAACTGGTCTTTTTGTATTTCTGCCTGCACTTTAATTTTTGAATCTTTTATCAGCTTAACAATCTCTTTTGCTTTTTCCTGCTGGATTCCCTGCTGTATTGTGATTAACTGCCTTACAGTTCCCCCGCTTGCTTGTTCGATTTTCCCATAACTTAAAGATTTGAGAGACACATTTCTTTTTACAAACTTTGTCTGGAGTATGTCTATAACGCTTTTTAGTTTATTCTCGTCATCAGAGAGAATTGTTATTTCAGTTTTTTCCTTGCTGAGTTCTATGCTGCTTTTGCT
Source organism: Nitrospiraceae bacterium (assembly GCA_021373015.1). NCBI lineage: Bacteria > Pseudomonadati > Nitrospirota > Nitrospiria > Nitrospirales > Nitrospiraceae > Nitrospiraceae bacterium. The sequence goes on along the minus strand of JAJFTJ010000021.1, from coordinate 92,499 downwards.
TCCTTTAAAGTCAAATCTCTGGCTTATCTCCTTTGTTGACTGCTGCACGGCATTCAGTACTTCCTGCATATCAACCCTGCTTACAATATCGAATGAATGCTCATCTGCCATTTTTTATCTCCTCTTTTATTAATGTAATATGGATTAATTTAATAAAAAACGGGTTTAAACAGCAAGCCCGTTCTTAGATATTTCAAAAGTTTTTTGTTATTCGACCTTAAAGTTTACTGCCTTTACAATATTCCCCTGACTGTCTTTAACCTCAACTTTCCAGTCGCCCTTTATCCCATGAATATTTTTATTTGCGAATGTTCTCCATTTAGAACCCTTTTTTAGCTGAAGTTCTGTCTTTAGTATTTCAGTGCCTGCATTAGACCAGACAACAGTTATTATCGAGTCTTCTGTAATATTGCGTGCTTCTATAAAACAGAAAACTTTCTCGACGTTTGCAGGAAAGGTGTCTTTTACATCTACAGGTTCTTTGTTTTCAACTCCAGCTGATGTTACCATGCGCTCTATTGTGAATTCTGAGCTTTCAGCAGTAATTGAGAAAAATACTAAAAAAGCCATTACTGCAAGGATAATTGTAAGTGCAATCTGTTTTTTCATTTTGCCTCCCTAATTTCGTTTTTTTAATTCTTCTAAGAGCGTATCGTAAAAAATATATCATGTCAATATACAATCAAAAGTTCAGCAGAAACCTGCAAAAATAATAATAAGACTTGTCATTTAATATCTACTGATAATATAATACCAATCATGCGTTTACCCTTAGGATGGTTAAAAGATTTTATTCATTTTACACTGAGCCCTGATGATCTTGCAGGCAAACTGACAATGATAGGTCTTGAAGTTGAGGCCAAAGAGCTTGTTGAAGGTGATACTGTTTTTGAAGTTAATGTTACTCCAAACAGGCCTGACTGCCTGAGCATATTTGGGATTGCAAGAGAACTTTCCGCAATCCTTAACATACCTTTAAAACTTCCCGAATATATGGTTAAGGAGGAAGTAGTAAGGCCTGATTTCAAGATTGAGATACTCGATCCGGATCTCTGTCAGAGATATGCAGGCAGAATAATAAAGAATGTTAAAGTCGGAGAATCTCCTGACTGGCTGAAGAGAAAGATTTTACAATGCGGTATGAGGTCAGTCAATAATATTGTTGATGTCACAAACTATGTGTTGATTGAGTTAGGCCATCCGCTGCATGCATTTGATCTCAAGACGCTGAAAGGCGGAACAATAAAGGTCGGGATCGCAGGAAAAGATAATAAAATTAAAACACTCGACGGGATCGAAAGAAAACTGCCTGACGAAGCGCTTCTTATATGGGACGCAGAAGATCCAATTGCTGTTGCAGGGATTATGGGCGGCTTAGATACAGAAGTTTCTGATTCTACAAAAGATATTTTTCTTGAAAGCGCATTTTTTAATCCTGCTTCAATACGAAAGACATCTAAAACACTTGGATTAAAGACTGAGGCTTCATATCGTTTCGAGAGAGAGGCGGATGTCGAATTTTTAAGCACTACTCTTGACAGAGCTGCTTTTTTAATACATCAGGCTGCCGGCGGCAAGGTCTATAAAAAAATTGATGTTTATTCAAAAAAGCATCCTCCCAGATCAATAATAGTAAAAATTGACAAGGTGAACAAAATTCTTGGCACAAAATTAAACATTGAAGATATGATCAGCATAGTCAAGAGATTAAATATCGAAGTGGTTAATAAGACAAAAGAATCATTCAGCATCACTCCGCCTTCTTTCAGACTTGATATAAAGAGAGATATTGATGTGATCGAAGAAATAGCGAGACTCTACGGATATCACAAAATAAAAACCACGATCCCAAGAGCTGTTATATCTGCCGGTGTGTCTGACAGGAGACATGATGTTCTTTTAGCGATACAAGATGTCATAAGAAAGGACGGATTCAACGAAGCTGTAAACTTCAGCTTTATGAACGAGGCCGAGCTCGATAAGCTTGAACTGCCTGAAAATGACAGAAGGCGCAAGTCTCTGCCTGTAAAAAATCCTTTGAGAAAAGAAGAATCTTTGCTCAGAACAACACTGATACCCTCTCTGATAAATAATTTCATGTATAATTTTGCGCGCGGCGTAAAAGATATAAGGCTTTTTGAAACAGCAAAGGTTTTTGAGAATATTGAAAGGCCGCTGCCTCTTGAGATATCAAGCCTTGCAGGAATCTACTATAGAGAAAAAAGTCATTCTCTCTGGAAAGATGAAAGCCACAGTTTTTACTCTGTAAAGGGGATGTTGGAATCATTAATAGATTTTCTTCATATAAAAGTCCGTACATTTTCAAAATCAAGAGAACCTTTCCTGCATCCCGGACAGTCATGCGATATCAATGCAGGCGGAACTAAGGTAGGTTTTGTCGGCTCGCTTTCGCCTGTTGTGGTCGATAAGCTTGATCTTAAGATAACAAAGCCTGAAATTATTATTTTTGAGATAGATGTCGACCGTCTAATATCTCTTGCGCCTCAGTCAATAAAATATTCCTCAATCCCGAAATTTCCTTATGTTGAGAGGGATCTGGCTATAGTTGTGGACGATGAAGTAAGTTCTTTTGATATAGAAAAGCTTATAAGGGCATATCCGTCAGAATTAATAGAGGATGTATCTGTTTTTGATCTGTATAAAGGCAAAAATATCCCTGACGGCAAAAAGAGCATGGCTTTTACAATCAGGCTGAGGTCAAAAAACAAAACTCTGGCTGAGACAGACATAGAAGAACTTCATAAAGGCATTATCAGCTACCTCAAAACTGAGGCTGGCGGAGAAGTAAGAGTCTGAGGAATAATTTATGCCGATCATAGGCATAACTTCAGACATTGCAGCATCTGGTCAGAAACAGCTTCTGAAACTCAATAAGGAATATGCAGATGCTGTTGAGAGAGCAGGCGGATGTCCTGTTATTCTTTCCCCTTCAAAAAATATCAAAACGCTTGCTGAATTAATAGATGCACTTCTTATTCCCGGTGGCGGTGATCTCGAACCTTCATATTACAAAGAAACTAATGATTTCCCGCTTAATATTGTCAGCAAGGAGAGGAGCGATTTTGAAATTTCTCTTTTTCATGAGATAATCAAATTAAGGAAGCCAATACTCGGGATATGCTATGGAATGCAGCTTATTAATGTTGCAACAGGAGGAAGCTTGTATCAGGATATAAATTCACAGGTCGATGATTCGCTGGAACACAAGGATCAAGGACATTCCGTGGAAATCTCGAAAAACAAATTTTTCAAAGAAGGTAAATATACTGTGAATTCCTTTCATCATCAGGCTGTCAAAATGCTTGGAGATAAGCTAAAGGCGATAGCTGTTTCTGACGATAATATTATCGAAGCAATATGCAGTGAAAAGTATCCATTCCTTCTTGGGGTGCAGTGGCATCCTGAAAGAATGAACGACATATTATCAGAAGCGATTTTTAAAACATTTGTGTCAAAGGCGTGATAAATGAGCTTAATATATGTAATCTTTAAGGAGACATAAAATGAGGTCTAATAGATTTTATGTATTAACATCTGTTTCCATACTGGTTGTTCTAGGTTATCTCACTTATATTATATTAAAGCCTTTTATCGGATCGCTTATATGGGCTGCAGTTTTCACAATTGTGTTTTATCCTTTGTATAAGCTTGTGCTTAAATTCGTGAAGTCAAAGATAGTTGCATCTTCAATAACTGTTCTTATTGCGATACTTGTGATTATCGGTCCTCTGCTGTCATTGTTCCTTCTGCTCATAGACGAACTAACGACTCTTGCCGAGAAGACTGACAAAGGAGTCATAGAATTCATAACTGATTTTTTTGCTTCAGAAAGGGTTTCTCATTTTGTTTCAAAAGTCAAATCGTATTTCGATTTGGAGAATGTCTCTCCTGCAGATATCATAACAGGCAATATAAAAGCATACGGACAAAGTGTAGTGGCTCATTTTTCAGACTGGATAAAAAACATTACAGGCTTGATTCTGGACTTTGTTTTCATGATTTTTGCGCTTTTCTTTTTTTTGAAAGACGGCCCGGATTTTCTGGAAACAATAAAATACTACCTGCCTTTTTCAGATGAGCAGAAACAAAGACTCGGGAGAGAAATAACAGATATGGTAATATCAACTCTGTACGGCGGTGTTATGGTCTCATTGATTCAGGGAGTTATGGGAGGGTTTGCCTTTTTCGCCCTTAACATAAGTTCGCCTGTATTATGGGGAGCTGTTATGGCTGTTGTATCATTTCTCCCTGTTCTTGGAACCTTTGTTGTCTGGGGTCCGGTTGGTATTTACCTCATTACAACAGGAAGCTATGCAAAAGGCATAGCCCTTCTTGTTTTCGGCACTCTTGTAATAGGAATAATAGACAATATGCTCAGGCCGATAATAGTGAGCGGCAGGACAAAGATCCCCACGCTTTTTGTGCTATTCAGTATTATTGGAGGCCTTAGCGCCTTTGGCATTATCGGGTTCATAATAGGTCCTCTTATTCTTGCTCTTTTCTTCTCGGTATTTGCGATATTCAGAAGCGCAGATGAGGACTGAACATATAATTTAAAAATGTTCTGATATGTTTTGACAATGATTTTTTGATTTGATAGGAGTATTGTAATGGGATAAATATATCAGCAAGTATAGTTTCTCCTAAGAATTTTCGGAATCCTTTCTGTTTTATTCGTATCCTGTTTGCTGTAAACATCTTCTTTGTATTGTTTTTCATTCCAAGTTTGCCGGATGCAAAAGATACAACTGAAAAAAAGCATGTCCTGATAATCAATTCTTATAATCCCGGTTATCTATGGTCAGACCTTGAGATGGAAGGCATTAAGTCAGTATTTAATGCGAGTCCTAATATTCAACTTCATTGCGAATATCTTGATACAAAACGAGTTTTTGACAAACAACATTTGCTGAATGTATATAAACTTTTCAAGCATAAGTTCTCCAGAGATAGATTTGACTTGATTCTTGTTTCTGACAATGATGCATTTGAGTTTATAAAAAAATACCGCAATAAGCTCTTTTTTGGCGTGCCTGTTGTATTCTGCGGAATAAATGATTATAAAGATTCAATGCTCAAAGGACAGAAGAAGATAACAGGTGTTATAGAGGTCATAGATTACAAAGCATCAATAGAGGTTGCACTAAAACTCAGACCTTCCGCAAAACAGGTTATTGTTGTCAGCGACCGAACAAAAACAGGTATTGCCCATGAAAATATAGTGCGTGGTCTTATTCCTGAATTTCAGAATAGGGCAAAATTTGTTTTTCTGTCTTTGGGTAATATGACAATGAAAGAAATGCAGGAAAAACTTGGCAGATTGGAAGACGACAGCCTTGTGCTTCTTCTGGCGCATTTTAAGGATAAGACAGGCCATGTATTTAGTGTGCAGGAAAGCGTAGAGCTGCTTACAAAATCAAGCAGTGTCCCTTGTTTTGTTGTTACCGGTGACAGGGTAGGTCTTGGTGTTGTCGGCGGAATGGTTGTGAGCGGCTTTTATCAGGGTGAGACAGCGGCAAAAATGGCACTGCGTATTTTAAACGGAGAGCCTATTGAAAAAATACAAGTTTTAAAACAAAGCCCCAACAAATATATGTTCGATTATGCTGGGATGAAGAGATGGGGAATTGATGAAGAATATCTTCCTAAGGGAAGCATCATCAAAAACAGGCCTTATTCGTTCTATCGTGCAAATGAGCTTCTGGTCTGGTCTGTTATTTGTGTTTTTTTGCTTTTTGCATTGATTATCATTGCTTTGCTTTCTAATATAATCCGCCGTAGAAGAATTGAAGCAACATTGCTTAAAAAGGAAGAAAGGTTGTCTAGTATCATTGAAACTATTCCAGAAGGAATTACCATTGTTGATTATAACGGGAAGATAACATTTGCCAATAAGACTGCTGAGGCAATTTTAAGGCTGGAAAAAAGCAAGCTTGCAGAACGAACTTATAATGATCCTGCATGGAATATAGCAGCAATTGACGGAAACTTTTTTCCAGAAGAAGAACTCCCGTTTGCCAAAGTAATGCGAACCAAACAGCCAGTTTTTAACATAGAGCATGCTATTGAGCATTTTGATAAGACAAAAACACTATTATCCATAAATGCTGCACCGCTTCATGATGTAAAAGGAAATATCTCAGGCATGATTGCCTCAATCACTGACATCACCGAACGGAAGAGAGCAGAAGAGGCGTTGCGGTCCATAACTCTAAGAACCGAGGCAATACTGGCTGCAATTCCAGATATTATTATGGAAGTTGACAACAACAAAATATATACATGGGCAAACAAAGCAGGTTATGAATTTTTTGGTGATGATGTCATTGGAAAAGAAGCAGATTTATATTTTGAGGGGGAACAAAAGACTTACAACATGGTCAGCCCTTTATTTGCTGGAAGCGAGGATATTATTTATGTTGAAAGCTGGCAGCGACGAAGGGATGGAGAAAGGCGTCTTTTGGCTTGGTGGTGCCGTGTTCTTAAAGATTTAAGTGGAACTGTTATAGGAGCTTTGTCTACAGCAAGAGATATCACCGAGCGTAGGCACACAGAAGAAGCGCTTCAAGAAGCATATACTGAGATGGAAGAAAAAATTAAAGAGCGCACAGCAGAACTTACAGAAGCCAATGCTAAACTTAAAGAACTTGACCGCCTCAAATCCATGTTCATTGCCAGCATGAGCCATGAACTCAGGACGCCTTTAAATTCGGTCATAGGGTTTTCGAGCATTATTCTTAATGAATGGATGGGACCTTTGAACAAAGAACAAAAGCAGAATCTTTCTTCTGTCTTGAGGTCAGGCAAGCATCTGCTTGCGCTTATTAACGACGTGATAGATGTTTCAAAGATTGAGGCGGGAATGATAGACATAAATATCGAAGACTTTGATCTTGATCCTGTAATTCAAGAGGCAGTAAATGTTCTAAAACATGAGATTCAAGATAAAAAGCTTAAGCTTAAGGTTGAATCAATTCATCAGATAATGCACACAGACAAGCGAAGACTCCTTCAGGCTGTAATGAATCTGATCAGCAATGCAGTTAAGTTTACAGAAAAAGGAAGCGTGAGCGTAAAATCTACATTCGTTACTCCAAGTTTTATCGAAATCTCAGTTGAAGATACAGGGATAGGAATTAAAGAAGAGGATATCCCGAGGCTTTTTTCAGCATTTACTCGTCTGGACTCGCATCTAAAGTCAACAGTTTCAGGAACAGGGCTTGGTTTATATTTAACAAAAAAACTGGTGCAGGATATCTTAAAAGGTGGGATAATGGTAGAAAGCAAGGAAGGCAAGGGGAGCAGGTTTACGATAAGGATTCCGGTAACCCTATGAAGACAGTATTAGTTATAGAGGACAATGAGGACAATCTCCGTCTGATAACCTATGCGCTTGAACGCGGCGGATATGATGTCACATCTGCAAAAACAGGCGAAGAAGGTTTTGAGCTGACAAGAAAAATAAAGCCTTATTTTATTATCATGGACATTAACCTCCCGGGCATTGACGGCATCGAGACAACAAAAAAAATAAGGCAGTCTGATTTTGACGGCAGTATTCCTATAATAGCTATTACATCCTATGCAATGACAGGAGACAGGGAAAAAGTCATGGAAGCAGGGTGCAACGGGTATCTGGAAAAACCGATTGATCCGTTGACGATAATAGATAAAATACATGAAATTATCAAAGGGTCAAGTAGTAAGTAGCATTGGAGGTGTGATATGAAGGTTTTAATTGTTGAAGACAATGCAGATGACAGAAAAATCCTGAAATATAACCTTGAAAAACATAAATGTGAAGTCATAGAGGCTGTGGACGGAGAAGATGGATTAAAAAAAGCAAGAACTGCAAAACCTGATGTAATAATCTCAGATGCCCTGATGCCTAAGATGGACGGATTTCATTTTTTAAGAGAAATTAAAAAAATCAAAACTCTGAGTTCTATCCCATTTGTTTTTTATTCAGCGGTATATACGGGTTTTAAAGAAGCAGAGCTTGCGATTTCTATAGGCGCTGAAGCATTTATGATAAAACCTAAAGACTCCGAAGAATTCTGGGATGAACTAAACGGCATACTGCAGGACATTAAGAAGCGCAAAGGGAAACAGAGGAAATCACTTACAGCGGAGCTTATAACTGAGGAGGAGGAATTTTTAAGAAAATACAGCCTTGTTGTTGCCTCGAAACTAGAGGAAGAAGTTAAGAATCTGAACGAGGAGATCACAAATAGAAAGAGAATGGAGGAACAGCTGATTCTGTTCCAGGATCTTTTAAACCAGTCGAGTGATTCTATTTTTGTAATAGAAGCCGAGACAGGCAGATTCCTGACTGTAAATGATAATGCCTGCAAAAGCCTCGGCTATACACAGGAAGAATTGCTTGGCAAAAAAGTAATGGATATAGATATAAGTGTTACTGACGATGAAAAATGGAAAACAATGCTAGAAAAAATCAAAAAGAACGGCAATAAGATAGTTTTCGAAGGCGGTAATAAGCGCAAGGACAACTCTATTTTTCCTGTAGAGATAAGTGCAAAGTATGTGCCCTATAATAAAAAGGATTATGTTGTTGCAGTGCTGCGAGATATTACAAAACGCAAATATGATGAAGATGAAAAGAAAAAGCTCGAAGAACAGTTAAGGCATTCCCAGAAAATGGAGGCGGTCGGACAGCTTGCAGGAGGGATTGCGCATGATTTCAATAACATACTCACAGCAATATTAGGTTATGCGAGTTTGATCCAGATAAAAATGGAAAAGGGCAATCCTCTGAGAAATTTCGTTGATAGCATACTTCTATCAACTCAGAGGGCAACAAATTTGACGCATGGACTGCTTTCGTTCAGCAGAAAACAGATAACCGATCTTCAACCTGTAAATCTCAATGACATAATAGGCAGGATAGGCAAACTTCTTGCGAGCATTCTTGGCGAGGATATTGAACTAAAAATAGCTCTTTACAAAACTGATCTGATAATTAATGCGGATTTCAGCCAGATAGAACAGATATTGATGAATCTTGCAACAAATGCCAGAGATGAGATGCCAAATGGAGGAAAGTTAATCATAAAGACAGAATTTGTAAAGATGGATGAACTTCTTGTAAAAACATTTGGATACGGAGAACCAGGGGAATATGCGCTCCTTTCAGTTGCAGATACTGGAGGAGGAATTGATCCTGAGATAAAAGACAAGATATTCGAACCTTTTTTTACAACAAAGGAAGTAGGCAAGGGCACAGGATTGGGGCTTTCAATTGTTTACGGGATTGTGAGAAAACATGGGGGTTATATAAATGCTTACAGTGAACATGGTGAGGGAACGATATTTAGGATATATTTGCCTCTTGTCAAATCAAAAGCAGAAGCAATAAAGCATGAGGAAGTCAATGCCCCGCAAAGAGGCACAGAGACACTGCTTCTGGCAGAAGATGATGCTGATGTAAGAGACCTTTCGAGATTTGTTCTTGAAGAATTCGGCTATCAGATCATAGAGGCTGTTGAAGGACAGGACGCTGTTGATAAATTTGAGAAGCACAAGGATGAGATTCAGCTTGTGATAGCAGATGTTATTATGCCTAAAAAGAGCGGGAAAGAAGTTTACGAAGAAATAATGAAAATTAAACCTGATACAAAGGTTCTTTTTGTAAGCGGATATTCTGCAGATTTAATTGAACAAAAAGGTATCCTTAAAGAAGGCATAAATTTTATATCAAAACCTCTTTCTCCCACAGAACTTTTAAAAAAGGTGAGAGATATGCTGGATAAACATTAAGGGAGTAAGGTTTAGGCTTTCAATAAATCAGCAATATCAAAAAGCTGGTGACGTTTTCCATATCGTTTTATTGCGTTAGTCTGCTTAATTAAGATATTATTTAATTCTTAAATCTTAACTTAAACAATGGGGGCTTGATTGAAGCGTGAGCTTTATCTGAACACTGTTTCTCTTGATGAGGCTGCTAAAAAATGGTTCGGCAGGCTGAAAACAGAAAGTCTTTTTAAACCTTTAGGAAAAGAAACAATTAAGGTCATTGATTCGCAGGGAAGAATAACAGCTTCTCCTGTTTATGCAAAGCTGTCAGCGCCTTTTTATCATGCCTCTGCAATGGACGGCTATGCAGTAAAATTTTCTGAAACATTCGGGGCTTCAGAAAGATCTCAAAAAAAGCTGAAGATTAAGGAGCAGGCTGTTTATGTTGATACAGGAGATCCAATCCCTGATGGTTTTAATTCAGTGATAATGATCGAGGATATAAATGTTTTTAAAGATGGCAAGGGAGAATACATTGAAATATCTGCGCCTGTAACCCCATGGCAGAATGTGAGAGTAATAGGTGAGGATATTGTCGCTACAGAGCTTATACTCCCTGAAAATCAGAAGATAAGGCCATTTGATATAGGCGCAATGCTTGCAGGAGGACACACCGAGGTCAGCGTAAGAAAAAAACCTGATGTTGCTGTTATCCCTACAGGGACAGAGATCGTCGAACCAGGAACGAATTTAAAAAAAGGCGATATCATAGAGTACAACTCAAGGATGCTTGGAGGATTTATCAATGAGTGGGGCGGAAATGCAATAAGATTTAACATCGTCCCTGACAATCTTGATGAATTAAAGAAGACAATTCTCGAGGCATGCAAAAAATCTGATATGGTTGTTGTTAATGCAGGCGCATCTGCCGGCAGCGAGGATTTTACCTCAAGGGCAATAAGCGAAATAGGAGAGGTTATCCTTCACGGTGTAAATATAAAACCTGGGAAGCCGTTAATGCTTGGATGGGTTAATAACAAACCTGTTTTAGGCATCCCGGGTTATTCTGTTTCTGCATTTTTAGCGCTCAATCTTTTTGGAAAACCTGTTATAAAGAAATGGCTAGGGTTAGATTCGGAGATATCAGAGACATTAAAGGCAAAACTGTCAAGACAGATAGCATCAAGTCTCGGACAGGAAGAATTTCTAAGAGTAAAGGTCGGCAAGGTTGGAGATAATTTTATAGCAACTCCTCTGGCAAGGGGCGCAGGGGTGATTATGTCGCTTGTGCGGGCAGACGGGATCATGAGAATACCATCAATGTCTGAAGGCTTGGGTTCAGGCTCTGAAGTGGATGTAGAACTCTTTAGAACAAAAAAGGAGATAGAGAATACTCTTGTCTGCATAGGAAGCCATGATATTACACTTGATCTGCTTGGCAATATTTTGAGAAAGAGATATTCGAATCTTTCGCTTTCTTCAGCGCATGTCGGCTCCATGGGAGGGTTGATGGCGTTAAAAAGAGGCGAATGCCATCTGGCAGGAACACATCTTCTCGATGAAGCAACTGGTGAGTATAATCTGCCTTTTATAAAGCGGCTGCTCTCCGGCAAAAAGATATTTCTTGTTAATCTGGTTCATAGAGATCAGGGGCTTGTTGTGCCAAAGGGCAACCCTAAAAAGATAAAAGGATTTAAAGATCTGCTCAGAAAAGATATTATTTTTATGAACAGGCAGGCAGGTTCAGGCACGAGACTTTTGACTGACAAAAATCTGAATGAACTGGGCATAAGGGCTGATGATGTAAATGGATATAAAGTAGAAGAATATACCCATATGGGAGTTGCATCTGCTGTGCTTACAAACATGGCTGATGCAGGACTTGCAATCTTTGCTGCTGCAAAGGCGCTGGATCTGGATTTTATTCCTATTGCAAAAGAAAGATATGACCTTGCAATACCAGCAGAGTTTTATGAAGGCGGGTTAATTCAATCAATTTTGAAGATAATTAGAGAAGATGACGAGTTCAGAAGTTCTGTGAGAAACCTTGGAGGTTATGATATAAGCGGCATGGGGGAAATTATTTATCAGGACTGAACTGCTGTATTGCCCGGAGTAGTTTCTTTAACCTCTTCTTTTAGCTCCTGCTTTTCTTCTTTTGTTGAAGTTTGGTCTGCTGTATCCTGAATGAATCTTTTAGCGCCGATAAATCTTTTCTGGTAATAAGGTTTGTTAAAATCGCTTATTTCAACTTTTCTGTCATAGGATGATGCATGGATGAAAAGGTCACTGCCGAGATATATCCCGACATGAGAGGGAAACTTCGCATATGTTCTGAAGAAAACAAGATCGCCTATTGACAAAGAATCCTTGTCAATTGATTCACCTTCTTTATACTGCAGTCTTGCCGAACGAGGGAGCTCTATGCCTACCAGTTCATAGACTTTTTTAACATAAGCTGAGCAGTCAATTCCCATTACGCTTGATCCGCCGAATCGATAAGGAATTTCAAGGAATTTTTTTGCAAAGAAGATGAGCCTATCCTTTGTGTTCATCTTTGCGATTTCTTCCGATTCTAGAAGTCTTGCGAGTTCTTCATCAAGATGAAGCCTGGATATTTCATCTTCTGTTGCCTGCTCAATAAACAATCTCTTGCCGGTCTTTACCTCATCTGTTTCAAGTCTGTTAAAGTCTTTTAGTTCTTCAATCTCGAGATTATATTTCTTTGCAATTTTTTCTAATGTATCGCCGCTTCTTACAGTGTAAATTCTTGGCGCAGTGTTTATTATGAGCACCTGTCTTATTTTTAGCCTTGATGATGGTTTGAGGTTGTTTAACTCTCTCAGCTCACGAATGCTGACCTTGAACTTTTTTGATATATGTGAAAGAGTGTCGCCTTTTTTCACTTTGTATGTCTCATATGCTGATGACTGTGATGCTGAAAGCAGAAAGATAAAAATGAATAATATGATAAATTTTTTAATCAAGCGGCTTCCTCTCTGTCAAGATCTTTTATTGTCGGGAGTTCAGAAAGGTCTTTTAGGCCGAAATACTGTAAAAATTCCTTGGTAGTGCCATATAACAGTGGCTTGCCCGGAGCTTCTTTCCTGCCCATGATCTTTATAAGTTTTCTGTCAAGGAGTGTTTTTATTACTCCGTCAGAATTTACACTTCTTAACTGTTCGACTTCAGCCTTTATCATTGGCTGTTTATAGGCTATTATCGCAAGTGTTTCAAGCGCTGCGAGCGACAGCTTTGTAGCTGCTTTTGTTGCCTTGAACTTTTTAAGAGATTCAGAATGTTCAGGGTTTGTTATCATCTGGTAGCCATTGGCTATTTCAACGATAAGTATCCCCCTGTTTCTCTCTTTGTATTCTGCCATGAGTTCATCCATAAACCTCTTTAAGTCTTGTTCTGGTATTTCTATTGTGTCTTTTAATGAGGATAAGATGATGGGCTCTCCTGAGAGAAACAGGATTGCCTCAAGCAGTGATTTTTTCTGAATGTCTTCCATCACTTCGAAGAATATAACAGAAAAACCTGAAAAAATTCAATCGGTAAATCGGAATTGAATCAGAATATTTAAAAGGCAGAATTTTTATTTTGTTTTTTTATCAACGTTATGCAGCCTGACAATATTATCAGCAGACCTCCGATAATAGTGTTAGCTCCCGGGTTTTCACTTAAGAATATTGCGCTTAGGATTATAGCCATAACCGGTTCCATGTAGCCTAATACTGCCGCCTTATTTGCACTCACTGTCTGAAGACCTTTGAAATACAGAACAGGCGCTATTGTTGAATGAACTATGCCCATTGTTATGAATATCCATAATGCCTTTATAGGAAACTCCCTGATAAAAGGCGACAGCAGCAATACAATGACAAGATTCGATAAAAAAGCCAGCGCTAGCGGATGAAAATTAGTTGACTTTGCTCTTAGGATGATTATTAGCATTGCGTACATAAATCCTGAAACGAGACCTGCAATTATTCCCAGCCCATGACCTTTTTCAGGCGAAAATCCGTTCAGCATAATCCACAACCCTGTCGAGGCAATTACTATAACTGTAAGAATTCTTAGAGTGATTTTTTCTTTAAGCAGGAACGGAGCTAGAAAGGCAACGATTACAGGCGCGGTGTAGTGAGTTAATATTGCATTTGCGATTGTTGTGTTCTTGTAAGCAAAGTAAAATGTGAATGTATTAATCAATGAAACTATGCCGAGCAGTATTGGGAATTTTAAATCTTTTACAGGAGGGAGATATTGCCTGTAGCTTTTATGTGTGAGCATTGCTGACTGGATTATAAGCGCTGCTAGAACCGAGTAGAACATTATTGTCTGCACAGGAACTTCAGCGATCCTGACAAAAACACCAAGAGAACTCCAGAGTATTATTGCTGTCAGTATATAAAATGCGTTCATTTGCAAATTTTTAAAAACCTCATGAGAAGTTTTTAAATTTTAACATATGCTGCCGGGCAATTCAGATATTGACTAGATTTAATTTTAGCTTTAATGTCCTGTCGATATAAGCTTTTGTTTGCAATTGACAAAGTTGTGCATTTCTTTTATGTTTAATGACTATGAGGCTTCCTGAGTGGGTAAAAACAAAAAATTTAATAAGTTCCCATGACACAAAAAAAATCCTGAGAGACCACAGAGTTGCTACTGTATGTGAAGAGGCTCGCTGTCCTAATTCAACAGAGTGTTTCAAAAAACCGGCGGCAGCTTTTATAATTCTGGGCTCCCGCTGCACAAGAAACTGCGGATTCTGTTCTGTTGAGTCAACATTGCCGGAACCTCCTGATAGTGATGAGCCTGAGAGAGTGGCGCTTGCAGCAAAGGCGATGGAACTTAAATATGTTGTTGTTACCTCTGTAACCAGAGACGACCTGCCGGATGGAGGCGCATCACATTTTGCAAAAACAGTTGATTCTATAAGAAATCATGTTAAAGGAATAAAAGTCGAAGTATTAACCCCTGACTTCAAGGGGAATAAAGATTCTTTGAAAACTGTTATTGATTCTAATCCTGATGTTTTTAATCATAATATTGAGACTGTGCCCAGGCTTTATCCGTATGTAAGACACAATGCAAACTATTTTACTTCGATTCATATCCTTAAAAATGCAAAGATTTTCAAGTCTGATATAACTACTAAATCTGGCATTATGGTTGGATTAGGAGAGACTTTTAACGAAGTCATTGATGTTTTAAAAGATGTAAGAAATGCTGGATGCGATGCGCTTACTATAGGTCAGTATTTGAGGCCTACAAAAAAAAATCTTCCTGTAAGAGAATATATAAGGCCGGAGATTTTCAAGACTTACAAAGATACGGCGCTTGATATGGGATTTAAGTTTGTGGCTTCTTCGCCGCTTGTCAGAAGCTCAATGAATGCTGAAGAGATGTATAATAGTATTGAAAATAATTTATAAATTTTCAGGAGGATGGGAATTTGGAATTTAACAGGATAAAGAGACTTCCGCCGTATGTGTTTGCAATAGTCAACAATCTCAAGATGGATGCGAGAAAAAGAGGCGAGGATATCATCGATCTCGGCATGGGCAATCCTGATATGCCTGCGCCTCAGCATGTTATCGACAAGCTTTGCGAGGCAGCAAAGAATCCAAAAAATCACAGATACTCAGCTTCAAGAGGGATAACTCAGCTCAGAGCAGCGATAACAGAATGGTACAAAAGAAGATACGATGTTGACCTTGATCCTGAGAGTGAAGCTGTTGTTACGATAGGTTCAAAAGAAGGGCTTTCTCATCTTGCGCTTGCAACTATCCAGCCGGGTGATGTTGTCATGACAGCAACGCCTGCATATCCTATACATCCATACAGCGTGATAATAGCAGGAGGCGAGGTTATAAATATCCCAATAGGGCATGGAATAAATTTTTTCGATGAAATGGAGAAGACATTCAAGAAAGCATGGCCAAGACCGAAAATGCTCATAATAAATTTTCCTCACAATCCGACAACACTTGTTCTTGACGGCCTGGATTTTTTCAAAAAGATTGTCGATTTCGCGAAAGAGAATAATATTTTTGTCATACACGACTTTGCATATTCGGATCTGGTCTTTGACGATTACAAAGCCCCAAGTTTTTTGCAGGTTCCAGGAGCAAAAGACGTAGGGGTAGAATTCTTTTCTCTTACAAAAAGTTATTCAATGGCAGGATGGAGAGTTGGATTCTGCATTGGGAATAAGGATATAGTTGGAGCGCTCACAAAGATAAAGAGTTATCTTGATTATGGGATGTTCCAGCCCATACAGATAGCAAGCATCGTTGCCTTACGCGGTCCTCAGGATTGTGTTGAGGAATTCAGGAAAACATATGAATCAAGACGTAACGAACTTATAAAGGGGATTAACAATGCCGGATGGAATGTGCCTGCACCAAAGGCCACGATGTTTGTCTGGGCAGAGATACCTGAGCAGTTTAAGAAACTGGGTTCTCTTGAATTCTCAAAACTCCTTATAAAAGAAGCAGGGGTTGCTGTTTCACCCGGAATCGGATTTGGTGAAGGCGGAGATTCATACGTAAGATTTGCACTGGTTGAGAATGAACTCAGGATTAAACAGGCTGTTAAAGGCATAAGAAAGGTGCTGCAGAAATGATAAATGTCGGGATAATAGGATTTGGAACTGTAGGAACAGGAACCGCAAAAATCCTTATAGAGAATAAGGGTATCTTTTCAAGAAAGACAGGCCTCGATATTAATCTAAAGAGGATTGCAGACATTGATACAAAGAAGGATAGGGGAGTAAAACTCCCTCAAGGTGTTCTTGTCGATGATGCAGATAAAATATTAAATGACCCTGATATTCAAATCGTTGTTGAATTAATAGGCGGGATCAAACCTGCAAAGGATTTTATTTTAAAGGCGATAAGAAATAAGAAACACGTTGTAACAGCCAACAAGGCGCTTCTTGCCAAGGAAGGGAAAGAGATATTTGCCGAAGCGGAAAAACATGGAATTGAAATAGGGTTTGAGGCGTCAGTTGCCGGAGGAATTCCTATAATCAAGGTCTTGAAAGAAGGGCTGATCGCAAACAGGATACTTGCAGTATATGGAATAATAAACGGCACATCAAATTATATTCTTACAAAAATGACTGATGATGGCATAGAATTTTCAGATGCCCTGAAAGAGTCACAGCGACTCGGTTATGCAGAATCGGATCCGACATTTGACATCGAAGGCATAGATTCAGCTCACAAACTTGCAATCCTTGCATCTATTGCATACGGCATTCCATTGTCTTTTGATGAGATACATGTAGAAGGAATTACAAAGATAACCGCTGAAGATATCATGTTTGCATCCGAGCTTGGATACAAGATAAAACTTCTGGCAATTGCAAAGGCTAATGACGGCAGCGTCGAATTGAGAGTGCATCCGACAATGATTCCAAAAGACTATCTGATATCAAAGGTTGATGGCGTATTCAATGCAATATATGTTCAGGGAGATGCAGTAGGAGATACGCTCTACTACGGCAGAGGAGCCGGGGATATGCCGACAGGAAGCGCTGTTGTAAGCGATATTATTGATATAGCAAGTAATATAAATAGGAATGCAGTTGGAAAAATTTCAGGCATCAGCACCAAAAAATCCGACTTAACAATCAAGAAAATGGATGATATCGAATCAATGTATTATTTCAGATTTACAGCATATGACAAGCCAGGAGTTCTTTCAAAAATATCCGGCGTGCTTGGGAACTGCAGCATAAGCATAAAATCAGTTATTCAAAAAGGAAGAAGCGAAGGAGATGCAGTCCCTCTTATTGTGCTTGCTCATAAAGCTAAAGAAAAAGATGTTGTGAAGGCAGTTGCTGAGATTGATAAGATGCCTGTTGTAGCGGACAGAACTCTGTATATCAGGGTTGAAGGAAAGGAAGAGTAATTAATATAAATTTCAAATCAAAGTTTTTTGTTGACTTTACTTTAGATAAATGTCATTATAACGCTGAAGTTTCGGAAGTTTTTGTAACATGGTAGACATGAAAGCCACAAAGACTTTTAGCTTTGTGGCTTTTTTATTGGACACTGGCTCTGAGACTTTAGTCTAAATAAGGAGGTAACTAACATGGCTAATGGAACAGTAAAGTGGTTCAATGAATCAAAAGGTTTTGGATTTATCACAAGCGAAGACGGAAGCGATCTTTTTGTCCACTATTCTTCTATCACAGGCAACGGATTCAAGTCTCTTGCAGAAGGCGATTCAGTAAGTTTTGACATTGAAAAAGGCCCAAAAGGCAACAAAGCAGTAAATGTAGCGAAACTATAATTGACTGCAATATCCCCCTGCACAGCAGGGGGATATTTTATTTACAGAGGAGAAGATGGCAAACAAACAAAATGTTTTAGCACGGATGGAACTGGATAAGAAGAACAAGATTGCTGCTGGTCTGGTTTCAGAAAAATTTCCTAAAGTTTCAGGTATGGTAATACATATGATCTATTACCAGAGAGTATCAGAGCTGGTGCTTATGAACCGCACCATAAATATTTTTCCTAATGATTATGCTTATTTTAATATGGACTGCATGACTAAGGAATGCCTTAACGGCGGTTTTGACTTAGGCCCTGTAATCAAACAGATGGTTAAAGACCGCAAAAAAACAATCAAAGGCAAGCTGGTCTGTAATGGAGAAAACGGCACTCTTTCCTCAGGACACTCAAGCGTTTCGTACGAAATCAACATCAAATATCACTAATTTAATTAGTGACCAGTCTTGTATTTTTCTTTTTTTATTTGAAGTTATATCCATGCAATCTTAAAAGTCTTTGATTAAACCCAATTCCTTTCAGCACCAGCAAACAATATGTAAATTATTAATCTCTGAGATTATATATAAGTATTTGTTATTAGAATTTTGATATTTTTAATATGGTTAGAAATAACTTTAAAGAAGAGAAGAGTTTATAATATACACATAAGAAGCTGAAACACTATTTTAAAAACAGGATGGTTTTGTTTAATGGATAATAATGCAGACAATCCCAAAGATCAGATAACGCTTATCATTAATGATAAAAAAATAATATCTGAGCCGAGCAGAACCATACTTGAGGTCTGCCGCGAAGCCGGTATACGCATTCCCACTCTCTGCCATGATGAGCGTCTCGAACCCTACGGAGGATGCAGGCTATGCCTGGTCGAGATAAAGGGTATGGCAAGGCCTCTTGCATCATGCACCACTCCTGTTCAGGACGGTATGGAGGTAACAACAGAAAGTCCTCTTCTGCGCCAGTTGCGCAGGACAAATCTTTCACTTATACTCTCGAATCATCCCAATGACTGCATGAAGTGCGAGCAGACCGGCAGCTGCACTCTCCAGGATCTTGCGTACGAATATGATGCTGACGGTGATCTGTACAAAGGCGAAAAGTGGGATCTGCCAAAGAGAGAGGACAATCCATTCATCACCTATGAACCCAACAAATGCATACTCTGCGGCAGATGCACAAGGATATGCAATGAGGTTGTGATGGCCGGAACAATTGATCTGGCAGGCAGGGGATTCAGGACAATGCCGGACACAGCCTTCAGCAAACCCCGCACGCTAGACAACTGCGAGTTCTGCGGCCAGTGTGTATCAACCTGCCCGACAGGCGCTTTAACTGATAAAAAGGGCCGCGGCTTTGGCCGTGATTTTGAGATGAAGAAGGTGAAGACCACCTGTTCATACTGCGGCACCGGCTGCAACTTTTATCTGAATGTGAGAAACAATAGAGTGGTCAAGGTGACATCAGCATTTGATGCGCCTGTAAACAGGGGCAACCTCTGCATAAAGGGCAGGTATGGATATGAGTTCATACACAGTCCTGATCGTATAAAGACTCCTCTCATAAAAAAGAATGGCGTATTCCATGAGGCTTCATGGGATGAGGCGCTTGACCTTGTCTCAACAAGATTCAAAAGTCTAATTGAAAAATACGGGGCTGAAAAGGTCGGAGCTTTTTCATCAGCTCGATGCACAAACGAAGAAAACTATCTACTCGCCAAATGGGTGCGATGCGCGGTTGGGTCCAATAATGTGGACAACTGCGCGCGGGTCTGACACGCTCCAACTGTGGCCGGTCTGGCCACCAGTCTCGGTGCAGGAGCAGCAACCAATTCTCTCGATCAGATGCCGGATATGGACACACTGTTCCTGTTTGGCTCAAATCCTACTGAAGGACATCCGATTGTTTCTCTCTGGCTCAAAAAGGCGCTCAGAAACGGCGCAAAGCTGATAGTAGGCGATCCTAGAAAGACATGGATGGCAAAACGCGCTGACGTATGGCTTAATCTCAAACCCGGCAGCAACATCGCGCTTCTAAACGGCATGCTCAATGCTATATTCCAGAACGGATGGGAAGATGAAGCCTTTATCTCAAAAAGGACAGAGGGGATAGAGGAGCTCAAGGCAAAAGTCTCTGAATACGGGCCGGATGTTGTAGAGGAGATAACAGGTGTGTCGTGGGACAAGGTTGTTGAGGCAGCCAGGCTCTATGCTCAAGCTGACAAGGCGATGATTGTTTATGGCCTTGGAGTGACGGAGCACAAGACAGGTACGGAGAACGCTATGGCGATAGCCAACCTTGCACTCGCTTGCGGACAGATAGGCAGGCCATCAACAGGAATTATGGCCTTGAGAGGGCAGAATAATGTGCAGGGCGCATCAGACCTTGGGCCGTATCCATCATCACTGCCTGGCTACCAGTCTGTGCTCGATCCCAAGGCGCGCGCCAAATTCGAGAAGGCCTGGGGAGTGCAGATCAAGGACAAGCCAGGACTGAAATCAGTAGAAATGCTGGATGAATGCACAAAAGGGAATTTCAAGGGTTTGTATGTGCTCGGTTATGACATAGCGCAGACAGATCCGAACCTCAATCATATATGGAAAGCTCTGGAGTCAGTGGAGTTTCTTGTTGCGCAGGATATATTCCATACAGAGACCACACGCTTTGCTGATGTGGTGCTTCCTGGCGCGAGCTTTGCAGAGAAGGACGGTACATTTACAAACGGAGAGCGCAGGGTGCAGCGCGTGCGCAAGGCTATAGAACCTTTGTGCGGTATGGCAGACTGGCAGGTTATATGTGAACTCTCAACGAGGATGGGCTATAAAATGAGCTATACCCATCCGTCAGAGATAATGGATGAGATAGCATCACTTGTTCCCAACTACGGAGGCATAGACTATAAAAGGATTGATGAAAAGGGTCTGCAATGGCCATGTCCTGAAAAAGAGCATCCTGGCACATCAACACTGTATACAGATATATTCTCAAGGCCTGGAGGATTAGCACAGTTCATGCCGCTTGATCATACAGGTTCCGGCGAAAAACCTGATGATGAATATCCTTATGTGCTCATAACAGGCAGAGTAAGGGAGCACTACAACAACGGTTCGATGACAAGAAGGTGCAGCGGCATACTGGAGCTTGTGCCTGAAGAGCTGCTCGAGATAAGCCATGAGGATGCAGCAGATATTGGTCTGCTCAACGGAGATTGGGTGAATGTTTCATCAAGAAGAGGCCAGATTAAGGTGAAGGCAAAAGTGACTGACCGTTCCCAGGCAGGCAGCGTATTTCTCACGTTCCATCATCCAGAAGCGCTTACAAACATGCTTACATCAGGGGTCAGGGATCCAATAACAGGCACTCCTGAGTACAAGGCATGTTCTGTCAAAATAGAGAAGACATAATGTTTTTTTCTAAGTAGAGACTATTCTAGATATCTCACATCAGTCACAAAGTATTCTGTTTCTCCAAAACACTTCGAGGGAACTCCTATATGTTGTTCATAGCTTATCACAACTTTTTTACCAGCGGTCTGGTTTATGCGGCTGATAACTTTATCATCACGTACACTGAATAAAAATTTTTCAGACATGGTGCCAGGCATCGAAACCATTGCCAGCTCGCCTTCCCATGTCTTGCAAAGCCAGCCTTTTTGCGAGAATTTCTGGACATAGCCAGCGCGTTCGCCTTTTGAAAAACTCCAGTGTAAAACTATCCATGTATAGAGAACAAAACCTCCGATAATCAACAAGAGCAGTCCTGCAAGTATGATCTTGATGCGTGACATTATTGAGACCAATTTATCATCTCCTTTTAAAAAA
This sequence comes from Nitrospiraceae bacterium, assembly GCA_021373015.1. Lineage (NCBI taxonomy): Bacteria > Pseudomonadati > Nitrospirota > Nitrospiria > Nitrospirales > Nitrospiraceae > Nitrospiraceae bacterium. The sequence goes on along the minus strand of JAJFTJ010000021.1, from coordinate 70,592 downwards.
TAAATTCAGAAATATTATAGCAGGTTGCCGGAACAATGAGAATCGAGTATTAAATATTCTCGACCATCTCCCAGACTCCGCATGGGCAGGTGCCGGCGCAGAATCCGCAGCCGATGCATTTTTCTTCGTCGACAACATATTCGTATGAACCGTCTTTGTGTTCGACTCTGCTGATTGCGTCCCAATAGCAGGTTGTCTCGCACATGTGGCAGTCGCGGCAGGTTGCACACGACATGCACTTGTCTGCTTCCTTCTCTGGAGTAAAATCTCCTTTGCAGAGATCATAGTATTCTGTCTTGATTCTTTCGTACGGTATAACCTGTTTTATCTCAGGTTGACGAGGAGCATGGCTTATAAGATAATGTACATTCTCAGCAGTGAGCCTTCCATGACCGATAGCATGTGTTATAAGGCCGAGTCCTGTAACATCGCCTATAGCAAAGACTTTAACATCAGAGGTCTGATAGTTTTCACCTGTCTTTATCCACCCTTTTTCTGTATGAATTCTTTGAGGGAGGAAATCAACCTCAGGCACGTCCCCGACAGATATTACTACAAAATCAGCATCAAGCGTTGAACCGTCTTTAAAATATATTTTATTTTCATTTTTGTCATAGCGCTCTGTGAATTTAGGCCATAAAATCTTTGTCCCCTTTGCCTTAGCGATATCGATTTCAACACCAAACGCAGCCGGCTTCTGTATATCTACAGCAACCACAGACTCTGCTCCGTTGTTGTATGCCTCTGAAGCTGCGTCCATTCCGACATTTCCTGCGCCGATTATTACAACCTTTTTATTTTTTAGATCAGGATGCCTGCCGGAGTTTATGTCTCTAAGAAAATCATATGCTGATACTGCATTATCAGAACCTGGGAATGAAATTTTCCTCGGCTGATGCGCACCGCACGCCACTATTACGACTTCATGGTCTTTATATATTTTCTCGAATCTCTGTTTATCCACTTTTGTATTCAGATGAACATTGACCCCGAGCTCTTTGAATCTCGATATTTCTTTCTCAAGAATCTGGTGAGGAAGACGCTCTCTTGGAATGCATAGTTCTATCTTTCCTCCAAGTTTATCGGAAGCCTCATATATATCAACAGCATGTCCTTTTAATACAAGCTGCCATGCAGCGGACATCCCGGCAGGACCGCCGCCTATCACAGCTATTTTGTGATTTGTAGGCTCTGCTTTTTTAGGAGCAGGAAGTTCTAGGGCAAGGCTTCCTAATTTATCGATCTGAAGGGGCTTATCTAAAAATCCTCTGGTACAGCTGTTCATGCAAAGGTTAGGGCATATCTCTCCGCAGACTGTTGCAGGCAGAGGGCTGTACTGCAATACAAGCTCTAATGCTTCCTGCAGTTTCCCCTGTCTTATAAGCGCTGCTCTTTGATGAGAAGGAATATGTGTAGGACATGCATATGCACAAGGAGGCGCATATTTTTGATTTGCCCATACAGGTCTATTTCTTCTTTCTTTGCCTGTTGTTATATAAGGAAGAATTGTGAGTTCATGATCGAGATATTCTGCGAATATTCCTCCTGCGCCAACATACTTATCCCAGACATTTTTTCTGAAATCAGAGGTTGTCATCTTGAAAAATCTTCTGGCTCTTTTTTCCTGCGGAGTATATGCAGTTAATTTTTTCCATTCATCAGCAGAACGGGTAAGTTCTTCATGATAGGATGTTCTCTCAACAGCTTCAAGGAATGGTGTTATATTTTCTTTAAGCCATTCCCAGTCCTGCGAAGTTATTTCTGATAACTTAACGTCTCTTGCGCTGTATCCCTGAATCTGCCCTCTGAAATAAATTGTTCCTCCGACCATTCCTACGCATGGACGATAACCGAGTATGTTTTTTGGATTTGCTGGATTTACTCCGCATACAACAGCTATGCCTCCTGCTTTAAACTCAGCAAAAGAATCGCCAACCTCTCTGAAATACCAAGACTGTGGAGGTTCAAATCTGGGATTTTGCTTTGTCATTGTATCGCAGCGCGCACCTCCTCTGCCCTGAACATAAAGAACACCCTGTGCTGCTGCATTAAATGCGCCGTTAGTTACATCACCTAAAACAGTTATCTTAGCACCGCAATTGAGCCAGCCAACATCGTCAGATGCGCTTCCATGAACAACAATTTCTGTTCCTTCCATTCCCATGCTGCCGAGTCTCTGTCCAACAGGGCCTTCGACTGTTATTATTATGGCCTCTTTGCGCGGCCATATTCTCCCGCCTATGCTGTGCTGTCCGTCGGCGATCACATGTATCTTTCTAGCACCTTTCTTAACAGCTTCTTGTATCTGCTCTTCAAGAATGCGGGTAGCCAGTCTTTTCCCTTCAACAGCACCGTTAATGACTGTTGCATTGTCTGAAGATTTTTTTATTTTTTCAGCACGCATAGCTTATTCCCAGTCTTTCAGCCGCAGCTTTATCATCTATGCTGAGACCGTCCGACATGCCGATTGGAAGTTCTGTGCTTCTTCCCATTGGAGCGAATATTTTTTTGAGTTCAACATCAGCCGCCTTAAAGACCTCAACAACTCTTTCTGCAACTTTATCAGAATCAAGCCTTCTGTATAATTTAGGGTCTTGTGTTGTAATTCCTCTCGGGCATCTGCCAGTATTGCACAGATTGCATCTGTTGTATTCATCTCCAAAGCAGTCTGCTGCTGACTGCATGATGTATTTGCCTATTGCAACCGCTGATGCACCAAGCATTATCAATGCTGCAGTATTTGCAGCAAGATTCCCTTTTTTACCGACTCCGCCTGCTGCGATCAACGGAAGTTCATTTTGTTTTCCCTGCTTTACAAGGTCAAGATAGCATTCTCTTAAATTCGATGCTATTGGATGTCCCATATGGTCAAGAGAAACATTATAAGCTGCACCTGTTCCCCCGTCTTCTCCGTCAATGTACAATCCTGCTGCATATGGATTTCGTGCAAGATTGTTTAAAACTGCTCTTGCTGTTTTTGTCCCTGAGATTTTTGGATAAACAGGCACCCTGAATCCCCATGCCATTGACATTGACTGGATCATCTTTGCAACGGCCTCTTCAATGGAGTATTTTGTCTGATGGGTCGGAGGCGATGAAAGGTCAACGAACTGTGGCACACCTCGTATCTCGGCTATAAGTTTTAAAACCTTTTGTGCCATAAGCAGTCCGCCGTCGCCGGGCTTTGCGCCCTGACCATATTTAATTTCAATTGCAGCAGGGTCTTCTGTCATGTGAGGAAGGGCGTGTATTATCTCGTCCCATCCAAAATATCCTGATGCGATCTGGATAATGAAATATTTCAGATATTTTGATTTAAGCAGTCTCGGCGGCATTCCGCCTTCGCCTGAACACATAACAACAGGCATATTCTCAATTTCGTTAAGATATGCTACTGCCATTGCGAGACCTTCCCACATTGGAGGGGAAAGTGCTCCGATAGACATGCTCCCGATCATTATCGGGAATATTTCTCTTACAGGAGGAATAAATTTATCAATCTCTTTATCAACCAGAATCTTATTGTTAATTACTTTCAGGGGCAGTTCCTCTGGAGGCAGTATCCTTCCCAAGAGTGTTCTTACATGAAATTCGTGACGTCCTGCATCCAGCGCAGGGTCTGTGAGCATGGATATCCTCGTGAATTTCAGTCTGTCAAGCGTTGAAGGTGAAGGATCATTTCTCCTTCCGCCTCTTCTGTAAGGCTCACCGCCCTTATTTTTGTAATGATTAAATTTGTTTTGTGGATTATATTCAGGCTCGATTGCTTCGTTAGGACATACAAGCGTGCATGTTCCGCAGCCTGTGCAGTACCTTTCCATATCAGCAACCTGCTTTACAATATGGGTTATGTTTCTGACAGCAGTTGGTGTTGGAACATGTCCTTCGGATTTAACAATCCTCTGCAGTTGAACTGATGGTTCAATTGCTTTTACAGGACACACAGCTGTGCATGAACCGCAGCGCTTGCACCTATCGTCCCTCCAGCGGATTATATATGGGAATTCTCTTAATGTCAGTTGATGATTTTTATCCAATCTTAACCCTGCAGTTGGTTCCATACCTGCACCTCCTCTGCATCAGGCTGGATAATGACCATATCGTATTTCATCGGGAATATATCAGTTGACTTGTCTCTATTCGGTATTGCCTTGTCAACACCGCACTCTTCTGACATCAATGCGTATTTACCCTTTATGCCGCCTACAACACCCGGCCTTAATTTTTTAGAATCCTGAACCATAAAGCATGTGCCATCAGGGGTAAATCCAATAACCATGTTCGGCCCGTCGATGCACAATGGCCTTAGAGAATGCTTTATAAGTCTCAATGCCTCTCCATCTTGCCTGAATTCCATCTCGTTTGGTTTTAGCGGAGTAATAACATCTTTGTAATATTTAAGAGGGAAGCCAAGCTGTCTTACAGTGTAATGAAGTATGTGAGTAAACACTTCGCTGTCGCTGTTATACCCTATGTAGCCAGGAAAACCTCTGCTCATAAGAAATTCTCTTATTGGAACGAATGCTGTATTTTCACCATTTGTCATTGAGCAGTATCCCTGTATAAAGAAAGGATGACATGCATAAAGATATATTGCGTAGTTGGTGTTCTGCCTTCCTTGTGCAAATATGATCTTTGCTTTAACAATATCCTTGTCGAGGCTGAAAAATTCTCCAACCTGCAGAGGATCTCCCACCTCTTTAAGTGTGATTACGTCAGGATAGAAAGAGAAAGCGAATATGGATTCATCCTTTTCTCCGAGCTTTCTTACGGCGAGACGAGTATTCATTAGAAGAGTCTCTTTTTCAGCCTGGCTCCTGTTCCTGAAGTGAGCTGGATATTCGTACACTCTTGCAAAATAGTGGCCGCGTGCATTTATCAAGGTTGTTTTTCGTATTGTGGGAGTCCATACATGTTTGAGCTTGAATCCCTGTGCTTCCATGAATTCATCCAACATGCTTACGCCATTGCCTGAGCATATGCCTGAGAGTATAGGGCAGTCTTTGAGTTCCTCAAACTCTCCGCCGAGGTTTTTGAGGACAAGACCGAGGCCTGAACCGTCATGCCCTTCCTTCATTGTCTCAAGTGCAAGGATGTTCTCTATTGGCGAAAAATATTCTTTAGATGTTATGGCTGCCAGTCTGCACATTATGCTTCTATTTTACCTCATGCCCATAATATCGCCTAATTTGAAAAAACAGGCAAAAAAGCGTCTCTGCCACTTCATTACAGATTTTAGTGGTCATAGACGCCATTGGACGGTAACCGTTTGCCGTCTATTAATATAATAGACTTTATTTATGATTTTTGTCAACTTTGTTATTAAACCCATAATATTTTTATGATTTTTATGATAAAGATTCTTAATTTAAATTCCTTGACAAAGAAAAATCGGATTGTATAAAGTGAATGACGAAAGGTAACCGATTACCATGCACAAGATTTCATCCGGCATAAAAAGTCTCGACGAGCTTGTGGATTCATTTTACATCGGAGACAATGTTGTATGGGAAGTTGATGCAGGCACCTCTTATGAAAAATTCATTCATAACTTTGTCAAACAGTCATTCAACGATTCACAAAAAATAATTTACATAAGTTTCAACAGATCCCCTCACAGTATTATCAATGAAATAAACAGTTTTGCGGATTCCGATCTTTTTGTGCTTGTAGACTGTTTCACATCAGGCAAAGGGCAAAATGACAATACCTTTCTCAGATTCTATGCACAAAACAAAAACAAGATTAATATTGTAAGAATAGAAAATCCCAAGAATATAAATGAATTTACCCAAGTGCTTAATTCGATTGAAGACAGCCTTCCTTCAGGGGTGAGGTATGTTTTCGACAGTCTTACCGGCATGCAGGATTTATGGGGCGATGAAAATAACACATATAAATTTTTTACTTATATGTGCCCGCGGTTATACGATCTTGAAACAGTTGCATACTGGATATTGGAAAAGGAGGCGCACAGCAAGATATTTAAGGCTAACCTTCGGCATATTACTCAGGTTGTTTTTGATCTTTATAAGAGAAGAGACAGCCTTTTTATCAAGGCCTTAAAGCTTGCTGAACGAAAGAATAGAGAAGCTTTTAAAACTCATAATTTTGAGATTAACAATGATGAAATTTTGATTACTGAATCTAAAAAAGAGACTTCAATTGATATTGGTTCCAGAATAAAAGGCATGAGAGCAAGGCTGGGGATGTCTCAGAAGGAACTAGCTGCTAAAATCGGACTCACAACGAGTTTTATTTCACAGGTCGAGAATAACCAGGTAAGTCCTTCTTTAAATTCATTCCTGCAGATTTCATCTGCTCTAGGCAGAAGTCCAATAGAGATGTTTCAGGATACCAGAGAAAAAAGTGAAGCAGAATGGTTTCTCAGCAGAGGATTTGTAAGGGAAAATCTCGAGGAAAATGAATCAGGATATTCCATCTTTAAAATTATGTCGGGCGAAAATACTTCGGCATATATTACTGTAATAAAGCCTGGCGCCAGTTTTGAAAAACATTTTCTTAATTTCAAGAAAGATGAACTGATTCATATACTAAGCGGGAATGTTTCAGTAAAAGTCGGTTCTGTTGAAAAAGAGCTCAGACAGGGTGATTCGATTCATCTGAAGGATTTTCTGCCTGAGCAATGGACTAACATTAATGATAAAGAAGCCGAATTGCTGGTAGTGTGTTTTTGATATGGAGATAGTTATCAATTTTGGATTTTCATAAGAGAAAATCCAAAATTTTTTTGTCCATAGGCTTAATCAATACTTAATTATTTTAAAAGTATTGTTATTAATACTAAAATAGGGAGGTGAAATTGAGAGAAATTAATTTAAGCTTTTGATTTTAGGAGATGTTGCAAAGAAAAACAATAAAGGAGAAAGAGGATGAATTTACAACGGCCTAATAGTAATGACGCAACAAGAACAAGCAACCGCTCAAGAAACGTAGCGCCAATGAGCGGAATATGCACACGCTGTATTGACGGATGCCGCGGAAATTGTGAAGTTTTCAAGGCGACATTCAGAGGCAGAGAGGTTATCTATCCCGGTCCATTTGGCGAAGTGACAGCAGGCGGAGACAAAGATTATCCTGTTGATTATTCTCATCTGAACATACATGGTTATGCCCTTGGCGCAAAAGGCCTTCCTAAAGGGACTAAAGGCGATTCTGATACAGCCAGATTTCCTGATGTTAATACAGAGACGGAATACGGCTGGACAAAAAAAGTAAAAATGAAGATGCCAATATTTACGGGTGCGCTCGGTTCAACAGAAATAGCCAGAAAGAACTGGGAACACTTTGCTGTAGGCGCAGCAATCTCAGGCGTAACCATTGTATGCGGCGAGAATGTATGCGGTATAGATCCAAAGCTTGAACTTAACAGCAAGAACAAGATAGTAAAATCTCCTGACATGGATAGAAGGATAGAGGAATACCGACGCTATCATCAGGGGTACGGCGAGATACTCGTCCAGATGAATGTTGAAGACACAAGGCTCGGCGTCGCCGAATACATAATCGACAAGCACGGCATAGAGACAATCGAACTCAAATGGGGTCAGGGAGCAAAATGCATCGGGGGAGAGATAAAAGTTCCTACGATTGAACGTGCTTTGGAACTGCAGAGGCGCGGATATATCGTAACTCCTGATCCATCCGATCCTGTTGTGCAGGCAGCTTTCAGGGACGGGGCGATCAAGGAATTCGAACGCCACAGCAGACTCGGATTTATCGATGAGAAAGGCTTTTACGCAGAAGTTAACAGACTTAGAAAGCTTGGTTTCAAAAGAGTAACTCTAAAAACAGGAGCATATGGACTGCGCGAGTTAGCTATGGCGATCAAATGGAGTTCAAATGCGAAGATTGATCTGCTCACAATTGACGGAGCTCCGGGCGGCACAGGAATGAGCCCATGGAGAATGATGGAAGAGTGGGGAATGCCTTCTCTTTATCTGCATTCAGCAGCAGCGGAATTCTGCAGCATACTTCAGAAGAAGAAACAGCGCGTGCCTGACATAGCATTCGCAGGAGGATTCAGCAGCGAAGACGGCGTATTCAAGGCCTTGTCATTGGGATCTCCGTTTACCAAGGCTGTCTGCATGGGCCGTGCATTGATGATTCCTGGCATGGTCGGCAAAAACATCGATAAATGGATAAAAGAAAATGATCTGCCAAAAACAGTGAGCGAATTTGGTTCAACTATTGAAGAGATATTCGTTAATTATGAAGATGTTAAAAATATTGTCGGAAATTCCGAGATCAAGAAAATACCATTAGGCGCTGTAGGCATATACAGCTACTCCCAGAAAATTAAAGTCGGCCTCCAGCAGATTATGGCAGGAACCAGATGCTTCAACATTGAATCTATCACAAGAAACGATCTTATGTCTCTCACAGAAGAATGTGAAAAAATAACAGGGATACCGTATATTATGGATTCGTACAGAAAAGAGGCGCTAAAAATACTAGGCTCGAAATAATTTTTGCGCTATAGTTTATGTAAATATATTTGAGGGGTATGATTTTTAGCAGAATCGTCCCCCTTAAATGTATATTCGACTGAGGATGATTTTGACCACAAAAATATTGTTAGTTTAGGAGAAATTTTGGGACAAACAGCAAGCATAATCTATGATTTTATTGTCTTGTCTGCGGCATCCCTGATTTGAAATTGAACTTATGAATAAGACACTTATATCAATTCTCAGAGTTCTTGATAAGCATCCAGATATTGTCGGCTCGCGGGAAATATCTCGTGAACTAAAATTCTACGGGATTAATCTCACCGAGAGAACAGTTCGCTATCATCTTAAATTTTTAGATGAAAAAGGCCACACAGAAGTATTCGGAAAAGAAGGCAGGAAAATAACTCCTAAAGGCAGGGAAGAGCTTGGCAACGCACATGTATCAGATAAAGTAGGTTTTGTTATAAGTAAGATCGAAACCCTTTCATATTTAACTACACTTGATATTAAAACTTTTAAAGGGGATGTCATTCTTAACATATCCACTTTTCAAGAGGAAAAACTCAAAGATGCCCTTGAGATTTTAAAGCCTATATTTAAATCGCCTTATGTCATGAGCGATAAGATCATTCTTGCGCATGGCGGCGAATGGATAGGCGATGTGCTTATACCTGAAGGCAGCGTTGGGTTAGGCACTGTATGCAGTGTTACTACCAATGGTATATTTCTCAAGGCTGGGATCCCCGTCACATCAAAATTTGGCGGTGTGATAGAAATAATCGACGGCAGACCTACAAGGTTTATTTCACTGATAAGCTATGAAGGATCATCACTTGATCCACTGGAGATATTTATAAGAAGTAAAATGACTGATGTGCTTGGAGCTGTTCAGGATAAAACAGGGAGAATTCTTGCAAGTTTTAGGGAGATACCTGTTGTGTGTATTGAGCAGGCAAAGGCGATGGCTAAAAAAATGTTTGATAACGGCATAGGAGGGATTCTTATTATAGGGGAACCTAACACTCCTCTTCTTGAAGTTCCCGTTGGTATTGATAAGGTTGGCATTGTGATAGTCGGAGGACTTAATCCTATTGCTGCAATTGAAGAATCAGGAATACCTACAACCAATACAGCCATGTCAACGCTTTATTCATATACAAAACTTAGCAGTTTCAATGATTTAAGGGGGATGCATGAAAAAGATTGAGACAATAATCAAACCTTTTAAGTTAGATGAAGTAAAAGATGCGCTCAATAAAGTGGGTGTTCAGGGAATGACTATAACCGAAGTAAAAGGATTTGGAAGACAGAAAGGCCATACAGAGCTTTATAGAGGGACAGAATATATCGTAGATTTTATCCCCAAAATAAAAATAGAAATAGTTGCGCAAGATAATGCTGTTGATGAGATAATCAGGGCAATAGAGACTACAGCAAAAACAGGCAAGATAGGCGATGGGAAAATTTTTGTAAACAGTATTGAGGATGCAGTAAGAATAAGAACAGGACAAAGAGGAGAGGAGGCAATAAATTGATGGAAACAAAACGAGTTGTAGAAAAGGCAAAGGCTGATAATGTAACCTTTATCAATCTCCAGTTTACGGATATACTCGGCTGTCTCAAGGAAATTACTGCTCCTGTTCAGAGCCTTCCTGACATAATGAAATATGGCGCATGGTTTGACGGTTCATCCATAGAAGGATTTGCCAGAATTCATGAGAGTGATCTTTATCTCAAGCCAGACCCATCGACATATTCAATAATCCCATGGCTAGATTCAAAAGACGGAAATACAGCAAGGTTGATATGTGATATCTATAGCCCTGATGGAAGTCCTTTTGAAGGAGACCCTAGATTTATTTTAAAAAAAGCGCTGAAGAAAGCAGCGGATATGGGATTTGAATATAATGTTGGTCCTGAGCTTGAGTTTTTTCTTTTTAGAAACATTGCTGATAAACTTTCTCCAATTGATAACAGCGGATATTTCGATCTTGGAACCGATGAAGCGCACACAATAAGAAGAGAGATAACAACAACTCTTGAGAAATTCGGAATAGATGTTGAAGCATCGCACCATGAAGTGGCGCCTGGCCAGCATGAAGTTGATTTTAAATACGGGGAGGCTCTTACAACAGCTGACAGACTGCTTACGCTCAGAGTAACAGTAAAAGCCATAGCGCAAAAACATGGATTAAGAGCGTCATTCATGCCAAAGCCTGTGATGGGTATTGCTGGGTCAGGAATGCATGTTCACCAGAGTCTTTTTAATATAAAGACAAAACAAAATTCATTTTATGATAAAAGCGACAAATACGGATTATCAAAAGCCGCATATAATTTTATTGCAGGCCAACTTCAAAACGTAAAAGGCATGGTTGGAATACTTTGTTCAACTATCAATTCGTATAAAAGGCTTGTTACGGGTTTTGAAGCTCCGGTTTATATTTCATGGGCAAGGATCAACAGGTCTGCGCTTATGAGAGTTCCTCACTGGTTTGAAGATAAACCAAACTCAGCCCGCATCGAACTGAGGTGTCCTGATCCTGCTTGTAATCCTTATCTGGCGTTTGCTGTAATGCTGGCGGCAGGACTTGATGGTATAGAAAAAAATCTTTCGTTGCAGGAACCTATTGAAGAAGATCTATACCAGTTTGACGAGGATAAGCTTGCGTCAAAAAATATCGAGACGCTTCCGTCTTCGCTTTACGAGGCTATTACTGAACTCGAGAAAAATAAATTAATGCAGACAGTTCTTGGAGAGCATCTTTATCGGAGATATATCCACACAAAGAAAGAGGAATGGAATGAATTTAAAATGCAGGTTACGGAATGGGAAGTCGAAAAATATCTTGATATATAGCCTTTTCATAAAGACCTGACCGGCCTTTTTAGACAAAAGGTGTTCATCCACCGCTGCAATTAAAAGGATTTTGAATCTCCATCTTCAGTATTTTTGAACTCTGGCATGAGGGGCAGAGCTTTTCTTTTTGCCCTTCATTTGTGTTGATTTCTGTGTCACTATCTAGTTCAAGCTGATAGCCGCATTCCAGACAGACATAGTTTTTTCGCATTGTTATCTCCTTGTATTAAACTTATGCTGCTTTCTTGATCTCGTCTCTAAACTCAAGAGATCTCTTTGGGCATGCAGCAACACAAGTAGAACATTTTATGCAGTCGTTATTTTCCATGATGCCTTGGTTTTTATATTTATATGGTTTGATCTGCATAGGACATACTTTTGAGCAGATCTTGCAGTCGATGCACGATGATTTCACGTTCAGCAGGTTTTTCCCATCAGAGACGCTGTTGCTTATTGTTCCTACGGGGCATATATAGCACCATGCGCGCTGATGGTAAAATATTCCGATGGTAATCCCTATTATCGTTGTTATTGACAATACCTTTACCATAGCAAGTCCCATCTCTTTTATGTCAGGATATGCAGAGTATATTTGCGCTCCAAGAACTGTTATTAATGTAACAAGAACAGCTATTCTTAGACGCATGTCTTTTAAAAATTTCGGGATTTTAGTCCCTCTGCTCGTTTTTTTTATCAAAAGATCATAGAAGCTTCCTCTTGGACACATCCAGTCGCACCAAGCTCTGCCTTTGTAAAAGGCTATTCCAATTCCACCTATCATGCATCCTATAAGGAAATATCCCAATATGGGATAAAACCATCCTCCGATTACAATAAGAGGCAGTCCTACCCATGTGAGCGACTGTAATTTTGTTCTTTTTTTGCTATGTTTTTCGAGCATTTTTTCTCCGCTTCTTCTTCATGTATTCAAGAAATTCTTTCATACTGCATTTGCCTGTTTTTTTATTATACTCAGTGCATTCTCTGAGTAATCCCAAGTCATTTATAAAAGTTCTGTTTTTATTAAGGTGTTTTTTTGTTATCTTTAATATCTCAAAAATTATTTCAGAAGGTTTTTTCTTCATAGAATAAATAATCATTTTGCCTTCTCTGCGTTCGTCTAAAAACCCTGCATTTCTTAGAAGCGATAGGTTTCTGGATATTAAAGGCTGCGATGTGCCGAGAACTCCCACTAGTTGGCATACGCAGAGTTCTTTTCTAGTAAGGAGCGTCAAAACTCTCAGCCTTGTTTCATCCCCCAAAAGCTTATATAATGTTACAGTTTTTTTCATATAACTATATTGTTATATGATTTTAGATTTTTTGTCAAGAATATTTTTACAAGTTTAAGGTTAATAGCGTAATTATTTTTAATATAAAAGCTTTGACAATAAATCTGATTAATGATAACTTTTAAAAATGGCGAGCCATAAAGGAGTTTAATGCCTAAATTTGTAGTTCATGAACATCATGCAAGTCATCTGCATTTTGATTTCAGGCTCGAAATGGACGGAGTCCTTAAATCATGGGCAATACCCAAAGGTCCTTCGATGAATCCTTCAGAAAAAAGGCTTGCAATAATGGTTGAAGACCATGCGCTCGACTACGGCACTTTCGAGGGCAGTATCCCTGAAGGCATGTATGGAGCTGGAACTGTGCTGATATGGGACAAGGGAGCATATCAAATTTTCAGCGGCGATATGAAAAGTGGTAAACTTGAGATATATCTTAAAGGCAGTAAGTTAAACGGTGTTTTTGTACTGACAAGATTTAAAGATAAAATTAAGGAATGGCTTTTGATAAAAAAGAAAGATAAATATGCTGATGAAAAATTCAAGCTTAAGACAGTGATTAAAGAAACTTAGATTAATTATATGGACAAAAAGAACATTACAAAAAAAATTGCAGTAATTGCCAGAGACAGACAGACGGTTGCTATTAAGACTGCTATCGGTCTTACTTTAGCTGAAGATTCGGTCACAGTTTTTATTGTTGACCGGCAACTTGCGATAACAGAAGAGACCAAGATTGGAATCGAAACACTAAAGATGATGAATGTGGATATTATCTCGAATAATCCTTCTAATAAATTTAAACAGATGTCGACAGAGGAAATTGCTAATAAGTTAACAAACTTTGATATTATGATCCCAATCTAGCATATAAATTCAAAAAGCAAAAATTATCATGTACAAGGATAAAATGATCGAGCTTACCGAAGAACAACTGCAAAGATACGACAAACATATAAAGCTTGCTGAAGTTGGAATTGAAGGCCAGAAAAAACTTTTAAGCGCAAAAGTTTTTGTTGTTGGTGCCGGCGGCTTGGGTTCTCCATTGGGTTTTTATCTGACAGCAGCCGGAATAGGAACAATAGGGATGGCTGACAATGATAATGTTGAATTAAGCAATCTACAAAGGCAGATTGCCCATAGTGTGAATACGCTTGGAACCTCGAAAACAGAATCTGCAAAAAAAACATTCAATGCACTGAATCCCGATGTGAATTTCATAACATATGGAGAAAGAGTCACTCAAAAAAATATCATGACATTAATCAGGGATTATGACGTTATTGTTGATTGCAGTGACAATTTCCCTTCCCGATATCTTATCAATGATGCGTGTGTTATTTTAAATAAACCGCTTGTGAGCGGCGCAGTATTGAAATTCGAAGGGCATGTTACAACGATCATTCCGAAAAAAGGACATTGCTACAGATGTCTTTTTGAAGACATTCCTGCCGAGGGAGTTGTTCCGTCAAGCCCGGATACGGGTTTGCTGGGTGTGTTACCTGGTGTTATCGGCTCGCTTCAGGCAGCAGAGGTTTTAAAACTTATATTGAATATCGGCAGTGTTTTAAAAAACGAGCTTTTAATTTATGATGCGCTAAAAACAAATTTCAGAAAGATTCATATTCCGAAAAATCCAGACTGCCATGTATGCAGTGATAATCCGAGAATAAAAAAATTAGCTGAGACACCTGAATAAAATCATGAATAAAGAAGATAAAGAGATAAAAAGGATCGATCTACCAATTACAGGGATGTCCTGTACAGCTTGTGCAGCAAGCATAGAAGCGAATCTATCCAGTATGAAAGGTGTGAACAAAGCCAGCGTTAATTTTACCGCTGAAAAGGCAACTGTTTTATATAATCCGCTTAGTGTATCTATTAGCGATTTTGTAAAAAAAATAAAAGACCTTGGCTACAGCGTTGTTATCGCGAAACAGACGATTCCTATAAAAGGAATGAGTTGCGCTGCTTGTGTTAAGCGAGTACAGGATGCATTAAGTTCTCTGGAAGGTGTTGTATCTATATCAGTAAATCTTGCAACCGAAAGAGCAACAGTAGAATATGTTCCCTCTCAGATTGGTCTTAGAGAACTCAGGCAGGCTGTAAAAGATGCAGGCTACGACGTTTTGACAGTTGACAAGGGCGAGGATATTGTTGAAAAAGAAAAACATGAGAGAGAAGCCCATTATCAGAATCTGAAGATGAAGGTTCTAATAGGTGCAGTTCTTGCAATTCCTGTAATCATACTTGCATATTGGGACATGCTTGGCATTAAAATTTTTTCATTGCCTAAAAAGATTAATTTTATTATCCAGCTTATCCTTGAAACACCTGTTCAATTCTGGATTGGGTGGCAGTTTTATAAAGGCGCAATAAGCGCTGCAAAACATAGAACTACTAATATGAACACGCTTATTGCAGTGGGTACATCAGCTGCATATATATATAGTGTTTTTGCAGCTTTTTATCCTTCCTTATTCGAGATAAAAGGCTATTCCGCAGAAGTATATTTTGATACAGCCGCCGCGATAATCGTACTCATTCTTTTAGGCAGGATGTTCGAGGCAAGGGCAAAGGGAAGAACTTCAGAAGCTATTAAGAAATTAATGGGGCTTCAGGCAAAAACTGCAAGAGTACTAAAAAATGGTGTTGAGAAAGACATTCCTATAGAAGAAGTTGAAATAGGAGATATAATTATAGTCCGTCCGGGCGAGAGAATTCCTGTAGATGGAATAATAAAAGACGGATATTCGTCAGTCGATGAATCAATGTTAACAGGAGAATCTATTCCTGTTGAGAAAAAGACTGGAGATTCCGCTATAGGCGCAACGATAAACAAGACAGGCTCCTTTAGATTTGAGGCAACAAGAGTCGGGAGAGATACGGTGTTGAGTCGGATAATTAATATGGTTCAGGAAGCTCAAGGTTCAAAACCTCCTATTGCAAGAATGGCAGACAAAATTGCATCCGTATTTGTTCCTGTTGTAATGATAATTGCACTCATAACATTTCTTGTATGGTTTTTATTCGGTCCAGAACCTTCATTAACATATGCGCTTCTCAATCTAATTGCTGTTCTGATAATTGCGTGTCCTTGTGCGCTTGGTCTCGCAACTCCAACATCAATAATGGTCGGGACAGGGAAGGGCGCTGAAAATGGGATACTTATACGAGGAGGTGAATCTCTGGAGACTGCTCATAAAATCAATATGGTTGTATTCGATAAAACCGGAACACTTACAAAAGGCGAACCATCAGTAACCGATATAATCACGTCTGGTTCAGTTACAAAAAAAGATATTCTTTTTTATGCTGCGTCTGCTGAGAAAAATTCCGAGCATCCACTCGGCGAGGCAATAATCAAAAAAGCCCGTGAAATTGATGGTATTTCTCCAGAGACACCTTCCCAATTTCAGGCAGTGCCTGGTCAAGGCATAAAAGCAGATGTAAAAAGCAAAAGTGTTATTCTGGGGAATGCTGCAATGTTGGAAAATGAGAGAATTAAATTCAATGGCTTGAAGCAAAAAGCTGAAACTCTTGCCTCTGATGGCAAGACCATGGTGTTTGTTGTTGTAGACAAAATTGTTCATGGGATAATTGGAGTTGCAGATACAATTAAACCCGAATCCAAAGAAATTGTAAAATCATTGCACAAACTCGGAATAGAAGTTGCAATGCTTACAGGAGATAATAGGATAACAGCAGATGCTATTGCTCGTATTGCAGGAATCGACAGAGTGCTTGCGCAAGTGCTTCCTGAAGATAAGGCAGAGGAAATTAAGAAACTTCAAAATGAAGGGAAGGTTGTTGCAATGGTTGGAGACGGCATTAATGATGCGCCTGCTCTTGCACAAGCAGATGTAGGAATTGCGATTGGCACTGGGACTGACATTGCTATGGAAGCATCAGACATTACACTGATAAAAGGTAGTCTTAAGGGAGTTGTGACCGCAATTGCGCTTTCCAAGGCAACAATAAGAAATATAAAGCAAAATCTTTTCTGGGCTTTTGCTTATAACATAATTCTTATTCCTGTTGCAGCTGGCGTGCTTTTCCCATTCTTTGGAATTTTATTAAATCCAATGCTTGCAGCATTAGCAATGAGTTTCAGTTCAGTATCAGTAGTGACAAATGCCCTGAGATTGCGAAGAATAAGGCTTTAATGATATTTTATTAGTGTGAGGTAAAGGTGAAGAAGATTCTTATATTTATAGTCGTGTCATGTTTTTTTATGGTTTTTCTGCCGCATGTGTGTTGTGCTCAGAAAAATACCGGTACACAAAAGAATGAATCCCTTAGAAAAGGGGAAAAAAGAGCAACCCTTGATCCTAGTCAGTTCGCAAATCCCAGAGTAAAAGAAGCATACCGTGTGGCTAAA
Source organism: Nitrospiraceae bacterium (assembly GCA_021373015.1). NCBI lineage: Bacteria > Pseudomonadati > Nitrospirota > Nitrospiria > Nitrospirales > Nitrospiraceae > Nitrospiraceae bacterium. The sequence goes on along the minus strand of JAJFTJ010000021.1, from coordinate 53,585 downwards.
GAAATACCATGGGTTCTGGACAGTATATACTGCTATTGTTTTTGCGAGGAGTCAGCATCAAAACATATAAGTCTCTTGAGCTGTTATGTTGATCTTCATGCTTCTGTCTGAGACATCTGCCTTGGGGAAGCCCTGCGGGCTTTCGAATTGTATAAAAAAGGTTATTCTGTCAAAGAAATAAAAAAAATTGTTGAGAAGGAATACAAAAGATAATACTGGCTTATAAATATATTTTGTTCTGGTAATTAAAAATTAAATTTTTTTGTTTTTGCATTGACTTTTTTAAATAGTTCTTCATTTGTAATAATGCCTTTCTCGAGCAGAAGTGATACGATTGCGTTAAGAAGACCGCTTTCATCAGTCTCTTCTTTTTTTGTTATTCCTTCAGTCTGAGCTTCAGAATTTTTACTTCTTATTATATCCATAGTTTCAGGAAGCTTTTCAGCGCTTGATCTGAAACTTAGAGGTGAATTTATGGTTATTCCTTCGTAATGTTTAGAGATGGCATTTTTTATGTCAGATTCTATAGCAAGTATCGGTTTTATCCTGCAATTTAGTTTAAAAGAAAGTTCATCCTGCATCTTAATGTCCGTTGGATCTCCTGTTGCAATAACAAGTGTATTGTTTTCAAAGGAAACCGGCATTATGCAGTGCTTTTTAGCAATCTCAAATTTTACTGTCTTTAATGCCTGCGGAGAGATATCAACTTCATCAAGATAAATACATCTTTCACCAAGCTGCTGTTCAAGAAAAGATGCAAGTTTTTTTTCTTCAACAAATCCCATTTCTATAAGTGAGGATCCTAGTTTGCCGCCCCACTGTTTTTGATGGCCTAAAGCAGCGCTGAGCTGAAACTGATCTATTACGTTATTTTCAATAAGCAATTCTCCTAAAAGTTTGCCTTTTATTTTCACGCTGTCCTCCTAAAAATAACGGATTGTAAAAACATCAAATTCATTTTTAAAGTCTTCCCAGCGGATATCTATCGCATTAACCTTAGATGAAGGAGGTCCTTTATAGCAAGAACTTATTGCTTTTTCGATGTCTTCTTTCCCTCCTTCAAATAACACTTCCACATTTCCATCGCTGCAGTTTCTAACCCAGCCCTTCAGACTTAGAGAGTAAGCAGTCTCCTCTGTGAAGGATCTGTAAAACACTCCCTGTACCCTTCCTGAAATTATTAAATGTGCTCGCGCTTTTGGCATTTTATTGGATTAAATTTCATATTTTTCAAGCAGAAATGTCAAGAGATTTAAAGTGTAAAACTTGCTATAATTATAAAAGCTAAGACACGAATATATTCAGGAGGTTTTATATGAAAAAAATATTTTTGCTGCTGGTTGTTTTTTCTGTATTTATTGTAACGGGCTGCGTATCGACTTCAGAGTACAAAGCAAGGGTTAGCGACATCGATAAACTCAAAAAAGACAATTCCATGCTTGAAGAGAGACTTAAATCCAAGGAAGCGGAACTTGTAAAAAGCAAGGATGAAAGTGCTGATTTTAAAAAACTTCTTGATGCAAAAAAGGATGAATTGGTAAAAAATGTGACTCAATTAAAGGCAGAGATTGCAGCCCTTAAGGAAGAAAAAGAAAAAACAGTATCCAAGATGCAGGGAACTTATGACAGTATGATTGCAGAGTTGAATGAAGAAATTAAAAAAGGCGAGATTGCTGTTACACAGCTTAAGGATAAGCTCACTCTAAGCATGGTTGACAGGATACTCTTTGATTCTGGAAGCGAAGATGTTAAGGGAAATGGCAAAAAAGTGCTTGACAGGGTTGCAGAGATATTGAAAACAATTTCTGACAAACAGATAATGATCGAAGGACATACGGACAATGTGCCTATAGGATCAAAGATCGCAAAAAAATTTCTAACCAACTGGGAGCTGTCAGGTGCAAGGGCAACAAATGTGGTAAAGTATTTGCAGGAAAAGGGTGTTGATCCCAAACTTCTACATTCTTCAGCATATGCAGAATATAAACCGATAGAACCAAATGACACGGAGGAAGGAAGGGCAAAGAACAGAAGGATAGAGATTGTCCTTATACCTCTTGATATTGATAAAAAATAATCAGAAGGAACAGAAAAGTTGCTAAGTATAATAAGATCTTTTGTTAAAAGATTTTTGGGTTTTGGTATAGGGAAAAAACTTCTTTTGGGATATCTTATGCTCATTATCCTGATCCTGATAATCTCGGTTTATACCCTCTCAAATCTAGAAAGACTGAATTCTATAAATAATGAAGTTGTTAAGGTAGATGTTCCTTTGGTTGAGGCAACGGATGCTATGGTAGATAATCTTCTGAGTCAGGAGCTTTATGCCAAGCGTCATGTTATATTGAAAAGTCCGGAAATACTTGCTTTGTTCTGGGAAAAAAGCAGGGAGTTTGACGACCTTATAGACAAAATTGGCGCTTTGCAAAAATTAAAGGACGTATCTGTAGACCGGTTAACACAGCTTCATACCGAATATAAAAATCTATTTATAAAAGGAATTAAATATCAGAGCAAGCCTCCATATGCTTTTTCTGTGCAATACGACGAAGAAATAAAAGTGAAGCAGGAGCAGCTCATAAGTCTTATAACAAGCATTGGATTTAAGGCGAGGCAGGATCAGACCGAGAAAACAATGATCAGCACTGCAATTGGAGTTAAGACATTCAAGATGACGGCCATGATGTTTATTCTCAGCGTAGTTCTCGGAGTAACTTCCGCAATAGTAATCACAAAAAGCATAGCGAAGCCATTGTCTGCTTTAAAAGATGCAACAAGGCATATATCAGAAGGCAAATTCCAGACAATAACGGAAATAAAAAGCACGGATGAGCTTGGAGACCTTGCCAATGCCTTTAATAGAATGACAACGCGATTAAAAAAACTTGAAGAGATGTATCTTGATGCAAATCCTCTTACAAGACTTCCCGGAAATATTGCAATCGAGAATATTTTGAAGAAAAAAATAGAATCACATGCTATTTTGGCATTTTGCTTAATTGATCTCGATGATTTTAAGGCATTTAATGATAGATATGGCTATGCAAAAGGCAGTGAAATTATTAAGGCAACTGCAAAGATTATTGATGAGGCTGTATCTGAATTTGGATTAGCAGAAGATTTTACGGGACATATAGGCGGAGATGATTTTGTGCTTATATCAGAACCGCACAGATTCAGACCGATAGCCGAGAGCATAATCGAGAAATTTGATAAGATTGCGCCGACTTTTTACGACCCTGCAGATCTTGAACGCGGATACATAATAAGCAAGACACGACAAGGACAGCAGGCAAAATTTCCAATAATGTCTGTGTCAATTGCTGTTGTGACTAATCTGCAGAAAAATCTCATAAGCCCGATCCAAATAGGCGAGTTGGCAGCTGAATTAAAGGAATACGCCAAGAGCATCCCGGGAAGCGTATATGTGGTTGATAGGAGAAGAAAAGAGTCTGACAGGGAATCTGAGCAGGAACTTTCTGCTAATGTGGAAAACCTTGCAAAAAAACAATCTGAAAATGAAAAAACATGATTTTTTATTTTATAAAGGAAACAGGGCATGCTTTATTTTTTGTAATAATTATTTTTTTATTTTCCTGCACTGAATTTAACAAAAAGGATGATAGAGTTTTAACCACCACTGCGAAAACAGAAAATATACCTTCTGAAATTAAAAAGCTTGATGAAAACAAAAACGATTCTGATATGGATGTTCGTGCAAAGGTTCATCTCCGTCTGGCAGTGCTTTATTCGTCTTATAAAAATCCAAACCCGAATTATTATATGGCATTAAAAGAACTTGAGGCCTATATATTACTTGATCCTGATGGCGCAAAAAATGAAGAGATTCAAAACCTGCTTGGTCTTTTAAGGGAAATCGATAAAGCAAAACATAAGGCAGCGCAGATCATGAGAGAGAATAAAGAATTAAAAGACACTATGGAAAAATTAAAGGCTTTGGATATAAAAATGGAACAAAAAAGAAAAAAAGTGAAATAAATCTTTCAGCAGTAATTTATTCTGTTATCACATCGTTGGAGAGTTCGTTGGTATCACTTGAGACAGTTGGAAAATGTTTTTCAAACATATTTCCTACTTTTTTTATTGCATCACATAAGGCATCAGAAGCATGATTTTCAATAATCCCAACAGAAATGATATTTGCAAGACTGTTCAGCTTTTCCTGTTTAATCTTTTCATTTATACCTCTGTCGGCAAGCACCCAGACTTTTCTTTCGAACAAAGAAAGAAAAAACAATACGCCGGTATTCATTTTTGTTTTATACAGACCCTTTTCATAAAAAGCCCTGAGCGCTCGTTCTCTTACAGCATGATTTTTTCTTTTGCTTCCGATGAATGGAGCTTTCAGAAAAGGAAATTTTCTGCAGATAAACTTTAACGGGAAAAAGAAAATAAGATTTAAGGGGATATAAAACCATATGGATGATTCTAGTAAAACAGCCGTGACAATTAATGAACTTACACTGCTCAGGGCAGCAGCGGCAATTACTTCTGCATCTAAATAATTATCACTGCTGTCAACGACCATCACCGCAATTTCTCCGATTGTTCGCATTTCAGCTTTAGCAACAGCATCCTCTATTTTTTTGAGTTCTTCTTTAGAAAAAAATTTGACTGTTGTTGTTTTACGTTTCATTACCAATCGCCTGATGCTCCTCCTCCTCCAAAATCGCCTCCTCCTCCGTCAAATCCTCCGCCTCCTCCAATATCCACCCCGCCAAATCCTCCGCTTGACCATGGACCGCGGCTGCCATAATGTCTACTGCTGTTTGAAAACAGGATTGGAAGCAAACCTCCGATTACAACTCCGGCTAAGCCGAGTATAATCAGAGTGAAAACCCCTGACGAGCCTGCAATTGTAAGTTTTGCAAGCAAGGGAAGACTAATAGCTCCTGCTGCACTGCCTAAGATGCGGGAGATGCTTCCCATGATCAGCATAAAAATACCACTGAAGATAAGGAAAGTAAGAAAACGGGAAAGGTTCTCCTGTTTTTTAGGAGAAAATTTTTTTTCTGATTTGAATTCACCCTTAGCTGCAGCAATTAATGCCGCAACACCCGCAGTGAACCCTCCATCAAAATCACCTTTTTTAAAACTTGGACCTATAACACGGTCAATTATGCGCCCTGTTGCCAGATCCGTTAATGTTGACTCAAGTCCGCGTCCAACTTCAATGCGCATTTTCCTGTTGTTTTTCGCGGCAATGATTATGACTCCATTGTCTTTTCCCTTCTGCCCAATCTTCCATTTATCCGCAACTTTAATGCTGAAACTATCAATGACATCACCTTCAAGCGATGGAATTGTCAGGATAACTATCTGTGTTGAATCTGTTTGTTCGAATGTTTTTAGTTCTGCTTCAAGTTTTGTCTTTACAGAGGGTGATATCATTCCAGCGTAGTCATTAACATATCCCTGAAGTTTAGGGACGTCAAGGGCATGAGCAGAAAGAGTAAGCAAAAGGATAAAAGATAAAATAAAGGCAGGATATAGTATTTTAAGCGGTTTTTTTGCCTGCAACACGTATAGCAAAAATTTAAATATAAAAGCAGGCAAACCCTCGGAGGTCGTCTGCGACCGAGAATGTCGGTACGACTCTTCGAGAGCGAAAATACTATGTCCTGCCACACTCTTCAAATTAAAATTTAACCTGAGGAGCTTTTTCGGATCCTGTTTCAGCCTTAAACGGTTCTTTAAGTTTTAGCTGCAAGAGTACGGAGTTTGTGATGTTATTTGGGAATATCCTGATTGAAGTATTGAAAATCTCTACAGCCTTGTTATAGCGGGAACGTGCAACATTTATTCTGTTTTCTGTTCCTTCAAGCTGATGTTGTAGGTCTTTGAAATTCTGATTTGCTTTTAAATCGGGATATTTTTCTACAACAACCATAAGTCTTGAAAGTGCACTGCTCATTGCGCTCTGCGCTTCCTGAAACTGAGCGAATGCCTTTGGATCATTAACCATTTCTTTCGATATCTGGATGTTTCCGACCTTTGCCCTTGCTTCAGTTACAGCAATGAGTGTGTCCTTCTCATGTTTTGCGTATCCCTTTACAACCTCGACAAGATTTGGGATGAGATCGTTTCTCCTCTGGTAAGATGCTTCAACATCTCCCCATGCAGCTTTCACAGCTTCCTCATTTGCCTGCATTTTATTGTACCCGCAGCCTGAAATACTGAAAATCGACAGCAGTAATACAAATAAATATATTATTTTTTTCATTAAACCCTCCTGTTTTATTTTTTAGTTGAATTATTTTGACAAAAAACCCGGACAACCTTCAAATCCCTCACATCCCAATTTTCTCAAACGGCAGGATGGATTAATGCAAATAATGATCTTCTTCTTGTCTTTGTACGCTTCTGCGGATTTGACGGCCTTAACTTTATATTTTTTGTCAGATATTTTTTTTATTTGAATACCTTCTTGGCAGATGATATCTTTTCCAGTTTAGCTGTCTCTGCTTCAAGTTTCTTTATGCTTGAAATAACTGATTTGACCTTTGCATCATTGAGAGGATTTTTTATTTTGTTAATAGTGAGATCGTATATTTTCCCTCCGAGCTCCGTGAAATTTGAATGTATTTTCTGCTTGAGTTCGAATATTTTGTATCTTCTTTTCCCCTCCTCAGCCAATTCCCCTGCTTTTTCGACTGCCACTGCTGCGCCCTGCTTTACAGTAGAAACGCCTTCGTCAATTCCTTTTTTGATATCTTTCTTAATCTTGTCCCACAGAGTCATGATATCCTCCTTAAGGTAGTTTGTAATAGCTAAATTATAACAGAATTAAATAAAAATCCTTCTATTGAAAAGAGGATGAGGATATGTTAATCTTCATCGAAAATATACGGGAACTTATCAATGGTAAAAAATGACAGATGGATACGAGAGATGGCAGGGAAGGGCATGATAACTCCTTTTGATGCCGATCAGGTGAGAAAAGGAGTTATATCATACGGCGTGAGTTCTTACGGCTATGATATGAGGATAGCTGATGAATTCAAGATTTTTGAAATGAAAGAAAATGCTATCATTGATCCCAAAAATTTTGCCGAAACTCATTTTGTTGATTTCAAGGGAGATATCTGCGTAATTCCCGCAAATTCTTATATTCTTGCCCGTTCTTTTGAATATTTCAAAATTCCAAGGGATGTGCTTGTGATATGTCTTGGCAAATCAACATATGCACGCTCAGGGATTATTGTGAATGTAACTCCCCTTGAGCCTGAATGGGAAGGATATATAACTATCTCCATATCAAATACTGCGCCTGTTCCTGCAAAGCTTTATTCAAATGAAGGGCTCGCGCAGCTTATATTTCTTGGAGCGTCAGAGATGTGCGAAACTTCCTATGCTGATAAGGCAGGAAAATATCAGGCGCAAAAAGGGATAACAACTTCAAAAATATAAGGAGCAAATAATGCCCTGGAAAGAAAAGTTAATAGTTGCCCTTGATGTGTCAGATCCTGATTATGCAACCGAATTGGTTGATCAGTTCGGCACTCAGATAGAATTTTATAAAATAGGATTAGAGCTTTATACTGTTGCTGGGCCTAAAATAGTTGAAAAAATACAGAGGAAAAATAAAAAAATTTTTCTAGACCTCAAATTTCACGATATCCCCAATACAGTGATAAAGGCAGCTCTTGCAGCAACCAGACTCGGAGTTTATATGTTCAATATGCATACTTCAGGCGGGTTAGAGATGATGAAAAAATGCAGAGATGCTGTTGTTGAATTATGTCTTAAGGAAAATATGCCCAAGCCAAAGATGCTCGGCGTTACTGTGCTCACAAGCATATCCAATGAAGTTTTAAAAAGCGAACTTGGACTTCAGTACAGTCTGAGAACTCATGTCAGGCATCTTTCGGCTCTTGCGATGAAAGCAGGGCTTGATGGAGTTGTTGCATCTGGTCACGAAGTTGCTATGATACGAAATCACTGCCATAAGGATTTTGTGATCGTGACTCCTGGAATAAGGCCTTCTTGGGTTCCACCTGATGATCAGCAAAGAACAATGACACCGAGGCAGGCATTAAGAGAGGGAGCTGATTATCTTGTTATGGGGAGATCAATACTGAATTATCCTAATCCGCTCAAGGCGCTTGAATTAATATCTGTTGAAATGCTCACAGCATAAATTCGAGAGTCAAACATGATGAATATTGATGAGCTTTGCATAAACACTATCAGAACGCTTTCAATCGACATGGTGCAAAAAGCAAACTCAGGGCATCCTGGCATGCCTATGGGCGCAGCGCCGATGGCATATGCGCTATGGACAAGATTCCTGAAATTTAATCCGCAAAATCCTTCATGGTTTGACCGTGATCGTTTTATCCTCTCAGCAGGCCACGGTTCAGCGCTTCTTTATTCTCTGCTCTATCTTTCAGGCTATGATCTGTCACTTGATGAAATTAAGAACTTCAGACAATGGGGAAGCAAAACACCAGGACATCCTGAGTACGGGTTAACACCAGGAGTTGAAGCTACAACAGGGCCTCTGGGGCAGGGTTTTGGCAATGGGGTTGGAATGGCGATTGCAGAAAGATTTACTGGTTCAAAATTTAATCAATCTGACTGCGAACTTGTAAATCACTATACATATGCAATTGTCAGTGACGGAGATTTAATGGAAGGGATTTCATCTGAGGCAGCATCATTGGCAGGACATCTAAAACTCGACAAATTAATATATCTTTATGACAATAACAATATCTCTCTTGCAGGAGAAACTAGACTTACATTTACAGAGGATGTATGCAAAAGATTTGAATCATACGGCTGGCATGTCCAGAAAGTAGAAAACGGCAATGATATTGAAGCAATTTCTAATGCAATAGAAAATGCACGGAAAAATACAGATAAGCCTTCTTTTATATCAGTAAGAACTCATATTGGATTTGGCAGCCCTCATAAGCAGGATACGTTCGAAGCACACGGCTCTCCTCTTGGGAAAGAAGAAGTTTCTGCAACTAAAAAAAATCTCGGATGGGATTTTGAACAGGATTTTTATATCCCTGAAGAGACGCTGAAAATATTCAGAAAAGCAAAAGAACAAGGTTCAGGGTTAGAAAAAGAATGGAATATCAAACTGGAATATTACAGAAAAAAATATCCAGAGCTTGCTATGGAATTTGACGACACAATGAAATTAAAACTTCCTGATAATTGGGATAAAAACCTGCCTGAATTTTCTCCTGATCCAAAAGGCATTGCAACCCGCTCTGCCGGCAGTCAGACAATTAATGCTTTAGCGCTGAATATCCCATATCTTATTGGAGGCTCTGCTGATCTCAATCCTTCAACGAACACTGCTCTCAAAGGCAAAGGTAATTTTCAGCATCCATCTGATGAAAAAGAAAATATTCAGGGCGCAGTGTCTGGAGAGTGGGGTTATTCTGGATCGAATATTGCCTTTGGTGTCAGAGAACATGCAATGGCCAGCATATCCAGCGGCATAGCGCTTCATGGAGGCACAATACCCTTTGCAAGCACATTCCTTATCTTTTCCGATTATATGAGGCCTGCAATCAGACTTGCAGCTCTGATGAAACTTCATGTGATATATATTTTTACGCATGACTCGGTTGCTATTGGGGAAGACGGACCGACTCACCAGCCGATAGAACAGCTTTCGAGTTTGAGAGCAATCCCCGGGCTTATAGTAATGCGACCTGCTGATGCAAATGAGGTTTCTGAAGCATGGAAATTTGCGATTTCATACAAAAATGGACCTGTTGCAATCATACTCACAAGACAGAAGATACCTGTAATAGACAGAACAAAATATTATTCTGCTGAGGAATTTAAAAAAGGAGCTTATATACTGGCTGATTCTAAAAACATCAAGCCTGAACTTATTATTATTGCGACTGGTTCAGAAATCCATATTGCACTTAAAGCTTATGAAAAACTCACTGCTGAGGGAATAAATGTGCGCATTGTGAATATGGCTTCTGCCGAAATATTTGATGAACAACCTGAGGATTATAAAAACAAAGTTCTTCCTCAGAATATAAGCAGAAGAATTTCTATTGAGGCAGGTTCAACGCATGGCTGGCACAAATATGTTGGCTTAAATGGCGTTGTTATCGGAATAGATCATTTCGGAGCTTCTGCTCCCGGAGAAATACTTTTGGAAAAATTCGGATTCACTGTAGATAACATCATTCAAAAAGCAAAAGAACTTTTAAAGAGATAATAAATTTTAGGGAGGCAAAACAGTCCTTTCGCTCATTCTCGGTCGTATCGACCTCCGAGGTATTTTGCCTATCCGCAAAAGCGGATTATACGGCAAAATAAATCCGCTTAAGGACTGTTTCACCTCCCAAGTCAAATAATATGGAGGATTAATTGTCTCAGGAATTTAAAAACGCATTTTCATGCTGGAAAGAGATACTTTCTGATGTTGAAAAAAACAGAGAATTGCTTTCTGTAATAGAAAAGTTCGCAAGAGAAAACAAATCTCCGGCAAAAATTATTTTTGGAACCTCAGGATGGAGAGGCGAGACTGGCACAGACTTTACATTCAATAATCTTCGAATTGTAACATCGGCAATAATAGAGATGCTTAAAACTGATGATAAATCATTAAAGGATGCAATGGGCATCAAAAATTTTCAAGATGTGCAAAAGCGTGGGATTATTGTCGGGCATGACAACAGATTTCTGGGGCCTGAGTTTGCTTATGAAGTGATAGGCCTTCTGCAGAAACAGGGAATCAAAACCTGGTATGCAGGCGAAGCAGCAACACCTGAGTTTTCAGCAGGAATAGAAATGCTTAATGCCGCGTGCTCGATAAATCTTACACCCTCCCATAATCCTGCAAATTATTCAGGTTTTAAATTCAATCCATCTGACGGAGGGCCCGCAGGAACAGAGATTACATCAAAGATAGAAGAGATAAGCAATAGGATGATGAGAGATGCGAAAATAGTTCAGCCAGTCAACCCAAATAGTGTAGATAAGGTTGATCTCACCTCACTTTATATCAAATATATCGAACAAAGAAAAACTCTTGATTTAGAAAAAATCCGCAATTTTATAGATAAACAAGACTGCATAATCTGCATCGATAACGTGCACGGCGCTACAAGGGGGAAACTACAAAGAATACTTGGTAAAAGCAATAAGGTCATTTATCTAAGAACAGAGGATGATTTTTTATTCGGCGGAGTTGCTCCTGAGCCCTCATCAACTAATATGCTGGGAGTTGAAAAAGTTTTAAGAGAGAGCAAAGCAAAATTCAGGCTCGGAGTTGTTATGGATCCTGACGGTGACAGAATAAGACATACAGATCACAACATGCAGATACCAATGAATTATTTCGGTGCGATGGCATTTCATTTTTTGCATGTCCATAAAAAAATATCGGGAATCGGAGTAAAGTCAGCAGGCACAAGCAATCTCTTAAATGCAATAGCAGAAAAATGCGGAACTTATGTAGTAGAGACAAAGGTCGGCTTTAAGAATTTCCGGCCGTATCTTTTGCCAATATCAAATGAAAGGGCTGTTTGCGCATTTGAGGAATCAGACGGCATAACAGCCTACAATCACACACTTGAAAAAGATGCGATGTTCGGTTTGTTGCTTGCGATAGAGATGATGGCTGTAAGAGGAAAAAATCTGAACGAATATCTTCAAGACATAATGGATGAATTCGGCTATTATTATCCTGACCGTTCAGGGATTGCAGTTGCCCGTTCTCTTGCAGGAGAATCATTAATTAAAAAACTTTCTGTTATAAAAGAACATTACAAAATAGGCACAGAGATAAATATCGGAGAAACAAAAAAAATTATCAAAGATGTGATAACTATAGACGGAACAAAACTTGTCTTTGATGACGGCTCATGGCTGATGATAAGGCCCTCAGGCACAGAACCTAAGGTTCGTTTTTATATAGAGGCGCGCACAGAAGAGGGGAAGAATGCTGTATTTGAAGCAGCAGAGAGAATTACAAAAAAAGCATTGGAGATTATGTAATTTTTCCCCAATTAATTAAGAATGTCTATTAAGAATAAATTTTTGTGTGCTTGTAAAAAAACGGCTTTAGGATGTTTAGTCCTGCAACAGCAATTATCGGTTTAAAAAGCCACGAAGTAAATGTCCTGCTTCCCATGCAGCGTTTGCAGTAAGGATGAACGAATCTGAATTTTTTAAAGCCTTTCATGATCTCACCTAATCTAACAGATGAAAGGATTTCTTTTAAACTGGATTTGTGAAGATTGCCAATTGCTGTGCGGCCGTCAAAATCCATACAGCATAAAGTCACATCGCCATTATGAAGAATGGCAAAATGATCGCGCATACCAAAACAATAACCGCCCCATGCATCATGAATTTTTGTATCGCTGAATGCATGTCCCCAATCATCCAGAACATATGTTTCGAAAAACACATTTGGATAAATTTCAACAACATTCCATTTATAGGAGACAAGATTTTCAATGCGTTCAAGAAATTTTTCTTTTTTGTCACGCGCAATACCAAGCGAATCATAAATCTTGCCAGCCCAATAATTGAATGTATCCCTTAGCTCTCTTGTCGATGACATTACCTTTAATGAACCTGTTTTTTTCTCCATGTGTTTATTACGAAATCTTGTGTTAAGAAAACGGAATTTAAATATTGTCCCGGAATTTTTTTTGTGATATTCATTGAAAAAACTAAAAATACCGTTTAAATAATTCTCAAAAGTAATATTGCCGGCTTTTCTCAAGGCAAAAGACTGTTCATCTGGGGTCTGGAGAGAAATGTCTATCTGGTATAGGTTGTATTCCTGAAGTTTTTCTCCTGTTACTTTGCTAAGGCTACTTCCATTTGTTGTTAATCCCACTTTCATTTTTTGATTTTGAGCATGACTCAGAATTTTTAAAAAATCTCTGTGTAAAGTCGGTTCTCCCATTACATGAAAAGTTATTTTTTCGCAGATATTGTTTGAAGCTAATTCAGAGATTATATTTTTAGCAAATTCGGTTTCCATGTAACCATATGGCCTCTTCATCTCTGATTTAGGACAGAAGACACAGTTGAAATCACATACGTTTGTTAATTCTATGTGTACCCTCTTAAGAGGAATCTTTATATGCCCTAAGTTCTGTTTGTTCGAATTATTTTTCATTTTTTTAAAAACGACTTTGATTTTTTATTAAGTTTAACATAAAATTAAGTTATGTCTGAGGTTAAGATCAAGATAGAGGGAATGAGCTGTATGCACTGCGTAGGCAAGGTTAGACAGACGCTTCTGGGGCTTTCCGGTGTGCTTGATGCCCTTGTTGAGGTCGGCAGTGCATCTGTTACTTATGACGAGAAGAAAGTAAGCAGACATGATATTGAGTCGGCAATAATGAAAGCAGGCTACAAAATAGCGGCTTAAAAATATTGACTTGTTATTCTTCTGCAAACTTCCTGAGTATGTCTATTACTTTCACTTCATCAAAGGGTTTTAGAATATAGTGATTGGCTCCGGCATTCAGGCATTCTTTTACTCTGTCAATAGAATCAAGAGCACTGACCATTATTACCTTTACATCTTTGCTGAATGAACGGATCATCCTGAGAGTTTCTATCCCGCCAAGCTGAGGCATAATTATATCAAGCATAATTATGTCAGGCGATAGGCTTTTAAAAAGTTTTATGGCTTCAATCCCGCTGGCGGCTTCGCCGATGACGTTGTAGTTATTTTTCACTAGAAGTTCTTTAAGGGTGCGCCTTATGTTTTCTGAATCGTCTACGATCAGTATTTTCTTTTCTGACATAAGGATTATTTTAGCATATTTTATTTAATATCTCTTGTAGCCCTAAGCACTTCTTCAACTGTTGTGTCTCCTGCTATGATTTTTTTGATGCCGTCAAATCGCATATCTTTAAACCCTTTTTTAGTTGCTTCTTCTCTAAGGATATTCACAGATGCCTTGTTTGTTATCAACTCCCTGATTTTTTCATCAACAACCAGTATTTCATGTATTCCTGATCTGCCTTTGTATCCAGTGTGTTTGCAGTTATCGCAGCCCATACCTTTATAAAATTTTATATTTTCTGTATGACTGTCAAAACCAATGGCGTTGAGTTCTATCTCTGTGGGTGTGTAATCTTGTTTGCATTTAGGGCAAATTTTTCTTACAAGTCTCTGGGCAAGAATGCCTAATAAAGACGGCGCAAGAAGAAATGGTTCAACACCCATGTCTGTCAGCCTGGTTATTGAGCTTGGCGCATCATTTGTATGGAGTGTGCTGAATACCAGATGGCCTGTAAGAGCTGATTCGGCAGCTATTGCTGCGGTCTCAGGATCTCTTATTTCACCGATCATTATTATGTCAGGGTCCTGTCTGAGGATTGTTCGTAAGGCATTTGCAAATGTCAGGTCTTTTTTAGGATTCACTTGAACCTGATTAATTATTGGCAGCTGGTATTCGATGGGGTCTTCTACAGTGATAATATTTTTGGTTATCGAATTGACCTCATTCAGCGCAGCATACAGGGTTGTAGTTTTGCCGCTTCCCGTAGGCCCTGTTACAAGGATAATCCCATAAGGCTCTCTGATCATATCCAGAAATGCCGCAAGGTTTTTTTCCGAGAAACCGAGATCGTCTATTTTTACTCTCACTGCATCCCTATGAAGGAGCCTCATAACCACTTTTTCACCATAGAATGTCGGTAGAATAGAAACCCTGATATCCATCTCGTCTTTATCCATTTTTATCTGTATGCGTCCATCCTGTGGTTTTTGTCTCTCGGCAATGTTAAGTGATGAAAGGATTTTTATCCTTGATACTATTCCAGGCTGAGTCCTCACAGGGTGTTGTGTGTATTCATGAAGAATCCCGTCAACTCTGAACCTTACGCTTACTTTTGTGGCGCTTGGCTCAATATGAATGTCACTAGCGCCTTCTTCTACAGCCTCAATAAGAATGCGGTCAACGATTTTTACAATCGGCATTTCACCGCCGGCTAATCTCAGCGCATCAATTTCAGATCGTGTGATTGCTGTAATCTTGGTTTCTGACTGAGGTTCTGCGATGAGGGATTCAATTTTTCTAGAATAATTTTTATTTATTGCTTTTGTAATCTCTGAATATACTGCCATGACAGGTACTACCTTATGTCCTGTCTCTGAGCTGATTATGTCGAGCAGGGTTATGTCTGTAGGGTCCGAGATGGCTACTGTAAGTTCATCCTCAATCTTGAAGAGCGGCATGATATTAAATTTTTTTGCCATGTTTTCTGTGACAAGATCTATTACTTCTGATTTTATCCTCATGCCTTCGATAGTCATTACAGGCAAGTTAAACTGTATGCCAAGCGCTTTTGTTATATCTTCTTCTGTTAAGTATCCCAAGTCTATGAGATAGCTCCCGATTCTCTTCTGGTCTGAAGGATGAGCCTTCTGTTCGGCAAGCGCAGTTTTAAGTTGTTCTTTGGTTATAATTCCCTGTTGAATAAGTATGTCACCGAGTTTTAAATTGAGTTCTTTAGAAAGCATTATTTTTCCTTGTTGTTTTTCCCCTCATTCCCAGCTTCAAAAATATTATCAATTACATTCTGGGAAATCTCGTCATCGCCTCTGATATCTTTAGCCCTGGGTTTTACTGCTCCTTTTTGAGAAGTTGTGGAGATCAATTCATTCATTTCATCAGAAGAATACTTTCCTCGCGATATGTTTTCTTGTTGTGATAAAGCGCTGTTAGTTCCAGATCTTTTAGCCTCTGATATATTGGTTCCGCACCCGCCGCAGTACCTGTCGTTCAGGTCATTATGAAACCCGCAATTAGAGCAGAAATTTACAATAAGCACTCCGCATTTTTTACAGAAACTTCTTCTCTCTGAATTGTCTGTTGAGCATTTATAGCAAATCATTTTTCACTCCTTGTTTCCAGACTTGGTTAATATTTTACAGTAATTTTTATTAAATTGTTAACATAACAGGCAGTTTTTTGAAAAATAATATTAGCTCGATTTTTGAACTGCAGAAAGATTATACTGAGATATTGCTATGATAAGAAATACATTCAGCCTTTTAAACGGAATCGGCGAAAAAATTGAGAGAAGACTCTGGGACAGCGGGATTCTCACATGGGATGATTTTATCAAAACACCTCAGCCCTTGTGCATTAATCCAGAAAGAAAGCCTGTATTTGACCACCTGCTTTCGACTGCTTCAAAAGAACTCGACAAATCAAATGCCGAATATTTTGCATCAGCGGTAAAGAGAAAAGAACATTGGAGACTCTACGATGTTTTCAAGAATGACGCAGTATGTCTTGATATAGAGACGAATGGATTTATGCCTGACAAGGGCGGTTATGCAACAATGGTAGGTCTTTATAATGGATATGATTACAAATGTTTTATAAAAGGCATTGATCTTACCGCTGAAAACCTGATGAATGAGCTCTCAGCGTATAAATATCTTATAACTTTTTATGGCGTGGCATTCGATATCCCGTTTCTTCTTAGGACAATGCCTGATTTAAAGTTCGATATCCCGCATTTTGATCTCTGTTTCAGCGCAAAAAAAATCGGATTCACAGGAGGTTTCAAAAAACTGGAGGAAGAACTTGGCGTTAAGAGAGACGAATCTGTAAAAGGGATGAATGGTTATGATGCTGTCAGGATCTGGGAATATTATATCAGGACTGCTAACAAAGAACATCTTGATCTGCTAAAGATTTACAATAAAGAAGATACAGTTAATCTTCATAATATTGCAGACACAATTTATCGGCAGTTGCGAGCACAGACAGGGATAGACAAGTATCTGCAGTAATCTGATAAAATTTTTCATAGTCATTCCTTCAAAAAATATAATGTCAATATCTTATTTAATATTAAGAGTTAGGACAATTGTATTTTTGCAATTCTAAACGTATATATTGTAAAATTTGAAAAATAGATGAATGAAGATAAGATTAAATTAACATCTAAGTTTGTAAAGGAACTTACATCTAAGGTTTCTATTGAAGGTAAGGAATATCTGGTTCAGACAGAAAACTCTGGCGCCAAAAGACCTCTTGTTGTAACAAGAATATATCTTCAAGGTAAGGTTCTTTCCACTTCTCAAATATCTTCGGATATCGATAATGAAGAACAGCTTCACGAGTTCATGAATGAAAAGCACCATCTCACGATTGAGGCGCTTAAGAAAGAGAAAACAAAAAAATTAGATTTGAGAATGTCTTCAGAAGAATATGTGACCAGTGTGAAGACCCTGTTGGCGAAAAAAAATCATAAAAGCGCACTGGAATTGCTTAATGAAGGATTGCTTGTTTATCCCGATGACCCTTTCCTTCTCTCATATTACGGATGCTTTGTTGCTGTTGTTAATAAGAACTTCAAGTTGGGGATTGAGATATGCAAAAGAGCGATACAAGAACTGGACATTCGGATGCCTTTCGGCCAAGAATTCTTTTACCCCTTTTTTTACTTAAATCTTGGGAGGGTATACATCGCGGCAGGCAGAAAACAGAATGCAGCAGACATTTTTCGTAAAGGTCTTAAAATAGACGCCAGTAATTACGATATTATCGCTGAACTTAAAAAACTAGGCATAAGAGGAAAGCTGCCTGTGCCTTTTTTGAAAAGATCAAATCCTTTGAACAAATATTTAGGGATGTTTATACATAAAACAACAAAACTATACGTTGCTAGGTTATTTTAAGTATTCTTCTTAATATTTTACCTGTCACTGTTCCTTTTGCGGTTAATGCTCCATAAGGACATACTTCGATACAGCAATAACATCTAATGCATTTTTTATAATCGAAATGAAGTCTATTGCTTTTAGCGGTTATTGCCTTGGCAGGACAGAACTTCCAGCATTTTCCGCAGAATCTGCATAATGATTCATTCTGCACAGGGCGCTGAACAATATGTTTTCTCATGAATCTGTGAATTTTTTTCGGTCCAAAGATTAGCGGTGTTATCTCAGGCAGTTCATATTTTTTTATATTGGGGATATCACCATCTATTATTGAACTTTTTGTTAACCCTAATTCTCTTGCAGCCAGATTAGTTGGTAGTTCATCAGGGATTAACCCCAACATTTTGGCAATAGAAGCATCAAGCGATACGGCATCGGCGCTTGCAAGTAAAATGCCTAATTCTCTGGGGATCCCGCTTTTCCCAGGTCCCTGTCCCTCCATTGCCAGTATCCCGTCGATTATGGTTACAGTGGGATTTACGGCTTTGTGTATCTGGACAATGAGCTTTGCAAACAAATCTCTGTCGATCCCAACCCTGAAATGCCACTCTGGTTTTTTCATCCCAACAATGCATCCAAATGTATTTTTAACACCTAAAGTAAGAAGCATCTGCGCATGTGTTTTTAATTTTGGAAGATTGATGAATACATCTGCATTCATGGCATCTTCAGCAATATCAATTTTACCGAAAGGCTCTCCGATATCAACTTTTACGGATTTTCTAAATTCCCTGAATTCAACATCCATTCTGTTAAATTCATCTTTTATCCCAGTTTCAATAATTATTTTTTCAAATGAGGCCATAGGCGGACTGTCTGATATTAAGACTCGTCCGCCTTTATCGAGTGTATACTCTGCAACGCTTTTTATTACTAGAGGATGTGTGATGATTGCCGTTTCAGGAGGTTCGGGAGATAGAAGATTAGGCTTGATAAGAACTTTTGAATTTTTATTTATCAAATGACCACAGGTTAAATCCATTAATTCATAAATAACAGGTTTCAGCAGCGCATAGTCATAACTTGCTTTTCTGATAAAAACTTTTGACATGAGGAGGGTTTTGTCAGCCCTTTATGGAAATCTTTTTTATAGAAGTTATTGATGCCAGATTTGTCAGAATTGTTTTTATCTGACCGCTGTATTTTAATGATGTGTTTATTTCATATGTAATTTCTTTTTTAATAGTGTCTTTTTCGTAGTCGATATTCTTTATATGAAGATATGGGACGGTAATCTGGGTTATGACTGTATCGATATCAAGACTGTCTTCAGCAGTTATAGTTATGTTTCTGTATATGAGTTTGGGCATCTTTTTTTCGATCATTCTGAGGAATAAAAGGGCGAAGAGAGTAATTCCGCATGATAATATTCCAGCAAGATAGAATCCTGCACCGACAGACAGTCCAATCGCAGAGACCATCCACAAGCATGCAGCAGTAGTAAGTCCCTGCACAGTTGCTCCTGTTTTCAGGATAACACCAGCGCCTAGAAATCCCACACCCGTTATTGCACCTGCTGCAATTCTGCCCGGATCAACTCGGACATAGGATGGATTCATGAAGCTTAGATGCTGATAATATTCAGACACGATCATAAGCAGAACTGACGCTATACATACGAGCATCTGAGTTCTAAACCCCGCCTGTCTTCCATGAGTCTGTCTTTCAAACCCAATTATCCCGCCCAAAACAGCGCCGAGCAACAGACGAATTGTTATCTCTATTTCTGATATCATGGAATAATTATATCAACTTTTTGTAAATTTTCACTGAAAATCATTCTTTATCAAAGCTCTTCATGTCAATAAATGGGATAGCACCTCCTGTAATTTTCGGAAGTTTGCCGTCCCATTTTTCTATTGCCTTTATGTTTGCCTCTATTTGTCTCAGTTTTATAAGCTGTGGTGTGACATTTTCCTTTTGGAGCCTTAATGCCTCTGCCTCTGCCTTTGCACTGGCTATTTTCTGCTCTGCTTCAATTTTTATTCTTTCAAGGTCTCTCTGTGCTTTTAATGCTAATTGTTCTGCTGTTTGTTTTGATTCGATTGCCTGTGCAAATTGCTGGGAGAACTTGAAGTTAACTATCGAAAAATCATCGACTATGATGTTATAACCCACCAGACGCTGTTTTAATAAATCTTTGATTTCATATCTTACTTTTTCCCTTTGTGTTATCAGTTCAACAGCAGTGTATTTTGCAGTAATTGCTTTTACAACTTCCTGAACAGCCGGGTCAATTATGCGTTCTTTATATCCGATTCCGATGTTCTGATATATCCAGTTTGCTTTCTCAGGAAGTATGTGATAATTAACGGCAATGATCGAATGTGTGTCCTGAAGGTCTTTTGATACAGACTCTGCCTCTGTCTGTGACTTGTGAACCTTCACATCTATTTTTATGACCTTTTGCATTATCGGTATCCTGATATGAAGTCCTTCATTCATTACATTTGGCTGTACAGCGCCAAAATTCAATACTACTCCTCTTTCTCCGGCTCCTACTATTACAAAAGGGTTGATAATAAGGAATACGATTAATCCAATAACTAGAAAAAAGATTATTTTGATTAAATTAAATCCTTTTGTAGTCTTGTTTTTGATTATGTCGATGATATTGTTGCTGTCCATAATTCCTCCTTGTTTGAAACAATCGAAATCCATTTAATTATATGACAGATAACATCTTATTTAAAGATAATTTTATCCAGCATATTGCACTTATTATGACGTGTGATATAATTTATCTAAGATTTACTGCTGCTGTATCTTGGAGGTGTAATGAGCCAGACAGAGATAATGATTTTTATAGGAATTGGTTTTCTTATAGTATTTGGTTTGCTCTTGTACGTTCTCTATGAATTACGAAGAGTAGCAAAAATGGTTACAGGCTTTATAAAAGTTACTGAGGATACAATAAAACCAGCCTTGGAAGAATTCCAGCAGACCATGAAAAGTCTGCGAAAAATTACCGATGACATAAATGCGCTTACCGGAGATGCAAGGAGCATCACTGGAGGTTTGAGAAATATTGGACACAGCATCAGAAGTATTGTTGAGGTTGTTAATGAAGCTACTGCTGGCGCATCCTTAAAGGTTCTCGGACTGAGAGCCGGCATTAAGTCAACAATAGTGTACTTGTTTAAAAATATTTTTTTAAGAAAAGGAGATTAGATTATGAAAGATGAAAGCGGCTATGGCGCAGGTTCAGTTTTTCTGTCTTTTTTACTTGGAGGAATTGTTGGAGCAGGGGCAGCTCTTTTGCTTGCTCCTCAATCCGGTCGTGAGACAAGGCAGAAGATTAGGGAATTTGCAGATGAGATCAAAGACAAAGTCGGAGATTCAGTAGAAAAGGGGAAGGACTTTTTCGAGGAAAGAAAAACAGTTCTCAGCGCAGCTATTGAAGCAGGGCAAAAGGCATATGAGAACGAAAAAAAGAAATTTAAAGGATAATGTATAACAGTAGAGACCCATACTATTTAAGATGATAAATAATAATATGCTGCGATACGCAAGGTTTTTAGCTGTTTTATCTTTATTTTCTTTTTTGTATGCATGTACTACTGCTAAAGATGAGATAAAGCCGCCGCCAAAACCTGCAAAGATTGCGGTCGTGCTTGGCGCAGGAGCATCAAAAGGATTTGCCCATATAGGTGTACTAAAGGTTCTTGAAGCAAACAAGGTTCCTATCCATATGATAATTGGAACAAGCGCCGGTAGTTTTGTAGGAGCACTATATTCATATGGGTACAATGCATTTGAGCTTCAGAAGATTTCATTTGCTATAGAAAAGGGCGATATTGTTGATCTGTTCTTGCCTGACAATGGATTTATAAAAGGCGAGAAGCTTCAGGATTATGTGAACAAAACAATCAGAAATACCCCTCTCGAAAAACTAAAGATTCCTTTTTATGCAGTTGCGACAGATATACAAGCCGGCAAAGAGATGATATTTGGAACAGGCAACACAGGAATTGCCGTAAGGGCAAGCTGTTCTATCCCTGGGATATTCAAACCGGTAAATATTTTAGGGAAGATGTATGTTGACGGCGGCGTTGTCAGTCCTGTTGCTGTTGATGCTGCAAAGATGCTTGGTGCGGATATTGTGATTGTAGTGGATATATCAGGAGATGTTGATACAACTTTGCCTCAAAGCACTATTGAAACGATACTACAGTCAATTAACATCATGTACTCCAAGCTCTCTGCGATACAGCTTGCGAAAGCTGATATTGTGATAAAGCCCAAGGTCGGCTACATAGCAAGTTCTGATTTTTCGAAAAGACACGAAGCAGTTCTTGAAGGCGAAAAAGCTGCATTTGAAGCTATGTCTAAGATTCAGGAAATAATAAACCGCCTGAAACAAGAAGGAAGACTGAATTAGAATTTCTTTGGTATTTTTAAACTGAAAATCTTTCCTGAAATCTAAGCTTCATTAACCTGTCAGAGAAGTGTGTATAATATTCACTATATGAATATTGTAGAAGTAAAAAATCTTGTCAAAGACTATGGGCATTTTAGAGCAGTTAACCATCTGAATTTCGAGATAAAGAAAGGCGAATGTTTTGGTTTTCTCGGGCCTAACGGAGCCGGCAAGACAACAGTTATGGGCATCATCTACTGTTTTATGCTCCCTACATCAGGAGATGTTAGTGTTTTTGGCATTAACGTTACTGAAAATCCAAGCAAAATAAAATCCATGATAGGTGTGATGCCTCAGGATGATAATCTTGATCCTGACCTGACTGTTATCGAAAACCTGATAGTGTATGCAAGATATTTTGATATTCTTAAAAATAAATCTACTGGTCTTGCGAGAGAATTGCTGGATTTTGTAGAACTCAGCGAAAAAGCCGACTCAAAAGTTATAAGTCTTTCTGGCGGAATGAAACGCAGACTGATTCTGGCGCGAGCCCTTATAAACAATCCTGAACTTATGATCCTTGATGAGCCTACAACAGGACTTGATCCTCACAGCAGAAGAGCAGTATGGGAAAAACTCGAACAGCTAAAAAGGAAAAATACTACTCTTATTCTTACAACGCATTATATGGAAGAAGCAGAAAATCTTTGCGATAGGGTTGCTATAATGGACAAGGGGAAAATAGTAACTATAGACTCTCCTGAAAATCTTATGAGTATGCATAATGCTACACTTGAAGGTGTTTACCTGAAGCTGACAGGGAGGACGCTTGAAGGTTAAAAGGGCATTCAGGGTCTGGCAGCGGCATCTCAAGGTTTATACAAAACTTTACAAATCAAGCATCGCTCTTAATTTTGTAGAGCCCATACTCTATCTCACAGCGCTTGGTCTTGGACTTGGAGTATATGTTCAGCAGATAAACGGAGTGCCGTACATTAAATATATCGCTCCTGGAATAATCGCTTCTTCAGCAATGTTCGCTGCTATATATGAATGTACTTACGGAACATATGTAAGAATGACTTTTCAGAAAACATTTGATGCAATACTTGCAACACCGGTTAATATTGACGATCTTGTAGCTGCGGAGATGATGTGGGGAGCGTCAAAAAGTCTGCTTTATGGATCTACAATAATCATTGTTATATCGCTCTTCGGGCTTGTTGATTCGCCTATGATACTTCTTGCGCTGCCTTTTATTTTTTTGAACGGATTAATATTTGCGGAAATATCAATGGTATTTGTTTCAGTCGTCCCGGGTATAGACTCTTTTAATTATTTTTACACACTTTTCATGACCCCGATGTTTCTGTTCTCAGGAATTTTTTTCCCTGTTGAGACCCTGCCAAAGATTGTTGCAGATATTGCATTCTTTATGCCCTTATATCATTTTGTGAATGTCTGCAGGTCATTGTCATCAGGAAGCATATCTAGCGCATTGCCAGACATGATATGGATAATTGCTGTATTTTTGATGCTTATTCCTTTGCCGTTTAAATTGATGAAAAAAAGAATTCTAAAGTAGAAACTTAGTTTGGTCGGGGCGACCCGATTTGAACGGGCGACCACACGGTCCCGAACCGTGTGCGCTACCAGACTGCGCTACGCCCCGATAAAGAATAATAAAATCATGCTGTATGAAAGTCAAGAATTGAGATTTCGTTATTATTTCCTCAAAAATCTTTGATAATCAACAAGCTCTTCTGTCGGTCTTGCATGAATATATTTAAATTCAGAAGTTTTTACCATTTTATGATCACGATGTTTGCCTGAACTGCCAAGACAATAACGGCAGGCTCTCAATGGTTCCTGTGAGCTGAGATATTCTGATAAATCACGCAAAATATTTGGAGAATCAGTAATTCTTACTCCATCTCTTTTATAATCGTATCCAGCTTTACTATCTAGAATTCTTGGTATATATATGCATTGAGGGCATTTGAAAAAATATCCTTCATGAATAGACTGACATCCCCAAAGATTTGCAAGTCTGCAGTTTTTATATATCAGCCTTATTAGTTCAGCATTAGTTGTTCCGATTGTTGAAAAGGTGATCCGAAATTTTTTGTATGGACTTATAACAAGCTTGACCTTGTGTTTTACTGCTGATTGTTTAATGTCAGGCAGATATTTTTTCAGAATTGATTTTGTCTCAGGATATATGGAGAGTTCAACTTCATCCAGCTCTCTCCATATATCATCTGACATCCTATTCAAAAATATTCCGTTTGTAACTAACGCCAGGTGTTTGCAGATATTGCTTTTCCTAACTGCCCGGATCAGTAAAAGTAAATCGGGATGCAGCAAAGGTTCGCCACCAACAATTTTTAGAGCATGAGACCTGTAATATTTTGAGAGGATAGAAAGAGCATCAAATATAGAGTCCGGATCTGCCTTAGAGCTGCCGGCTGCTGATGCTGCATGATTGCAGTCCATGCAGGAAATATTACAATAATCCACTGCGTTGATTTCGCAGCTGTAAGGCGGTGAAATTTTTCCATCGGATATACTAAAACAATGCCAACTTTCTTTTTGTTTATTATTGTATAAATTCGTAATTAATCGGGATGCAGTAGAGAATTTATTATGGAATTTTAACAAGATGCTTCGATATATTTTTTCCCAAATATTCGTTTTATCAAGCAAATTGATTAAATCCTAATGAACTTTTTTTCTTGTTTTTTATCTTCGTTATTAGTCTTAGAACTAAAAAAACCGCAAGGCTTTTATCATCTGAAACTTTCCAAAATCTTCTTAAAAAAAATGGAAATTTTAGCATGAGTTTTAGATTTCCTTTGCTTCTGGATGTCCTAACATGCCTGAACCAAAGATAGCAGATATCTCTTATAAGACTTCTCGGCCTGCCGTTCATCCAAAATTCCATACGCTCGGTCAGAGAAGGATTAAGCTTTCTAAGGTTTGATGTTATATCTGACGGAAGCGGTGTATTGAATACTTCATGGAGATAACCAAGTGTTTTTTTTAAGGACATGACAAGGCATCTGCTGCGGGCTTCATGAAATAATCGTTGCCAATTTATATTTGAACCTGTTTCTTGCATGAGCATAATTGAATCAGGAATCCATCGTAAAGGCGCAACAATATTCCATCGTGCACCATGAACAAGTATATGAAAAAGTTGGTCAGTATGAGAGAGGACTGAAACGTTGCCTCCGTCTAAATCTATTGTTTTTATGCTGTTTATAAAATTATAATCATTTTCAGCATATCCTGATTCAGCCATAATGTGCCAATGAAGATCAAGTTCTACGCCAGAATCATCTATCAATGTGCATGCATGTCTGACCAGCAGATCTGATTCGTCAGGTATAGAAGCAACAGGTGTCCAGCCGTTTTTCTGTAAGATATTGATGGTTTTTATTGCGTTTTTTTGTTGAACCATCAGATCAAAATCATTCATAGGACGCAATGCCCAATCTTTATAGTATAAAGGAACTAGAGCTGCACCCTTTAACAATATTGCCGGTAAATTATTGGTTTTTAGGAGACCTAATACTTTGTTTATACGGTTACGAATGAGGCGATTCTTGTACCATGTCATTCTGTAAAATCCTTTATATATGTTTATAGCAGGATGCTGCACATTATGTTTAACAAGATTTTTGTAAAGCATAGGCAGTAAACGCTGTGAACCAGCATCAAGAGTATCAAAGTCTACAGAAGCTGCCCATTCATGCCATGCTTTAATGGCATTTTCACCTTTAAGAAGTGATGCCTTAAGGAGCAACTCCTGTTCTGGCGTCGGCCAGAAATATCCATCTTTAATATCGTTAATTCGCGTAGTCACTTTAATTTCTTTCTTTAATTTCAGCAGACCGTCGCCTGTCGAGTGATGTTTTAAGAATTCGAAGATAATCTTTTCTTGAATCTCTTTCTGTTATGCCGGTATTTGAATCATGAATGCGTCTTTTTAATAACACTTCAGATGCCAGGCAGCTTTTGAGTCCATAATCTACAGCCCTAGAATACCAATCGATGAATTCACCAATCTTGAACTTAGAATTAAAGAGTCCTACCCTAAAAAAAGACCTTTTCTTTACGAGCATTGTGCCCGGAAGGTATCCGGGCATAGAGTCAGCTATCATATATATTCTTTCTCTTTGTGATGCTTTTAGCTCGGGACTATAGAATTGTTTTACATGTCCGAAAACCATATCCAAGTCTGGCAAGGTTTTGAATATTGAAGTCTGGATTTCAAGCTTATCTTTTGTCCATAAATCATCAGCGTCAAGGAATGCAATGAGTTCTCCGGTCGAGAATTTTATCCCTGTGTTTCTGGCAGATGGAGCTCCTTGCTTGGATTGATATAAATGTTTAACATTTTTATAAGAATTTAAAATCTCTTCAGTTCTGTCTGTGGATCCGTCATTGATTACAATTATTTCAATATTTTTGTATTTTTGCGTGATTACGCTTTCAATAGCTTCTACTATGTAACGTTCACCGTTGTACACAGGTATAATTACACTGATCAATGGACTTTCAATCATGTCTTCTTTCGCTTTCATATTATGAATTATAATTTTTATCCCTGCGGGGATTTATAATATCGATTTCAGATGGGCTATTTGAAAGTCCACAAAGAAATGGCCAACACACATATCCATGGTATTCAGAACTTCTCTTAGGACTGGTCAGTTTGTTTAATATACCGTCAACAGCGTAGCGTATCGGAAAAGCTTTTTGGAGAAGAAAGCCTGCGCCGCGGAAACTTATTGCGTAGCAGACTGCACCTCCACCTTCATTACAGCCTCTCCATACATGTTCGCTGATTTTTCTTCTGTGGATATCATTATGCTGCCCGGAGCCGACACTTATATTGCTGTGAAAGTGTATAATGTCCCAGTCAGAAGTCTCATTTGCGTCTGTCCGCCATATAATATCGTCTTCGCAGATCAAGACTTTTTTCAAATTCTGCTGAACAATGAGCTCCCATATCTTTTGATGACTAAGATAACAGCCGACTTCTCCTTGTGTGAGTTCTCTTTGTTCCCAATCGTTCCACTTAAGACTTCCTTCAGCTTTCATTTTCCTGATATCAATGGACATTCCATCAACAGCTTCTATCAGATGGGCATTTTTAATATTCATCTTGCCTATTTGAAAAAGAGACGAAGCCCTTCGTTTGAACGAACGCAGCATATTTATTATAAATATTTTTTCAAAATGATCGCTTATCATAATAAATATTTATAAAAAGGCAGATACATTATATTTAAGTTCCAGAATTTGTCAGATCTAAAATTCTATCTTCAACCGATTTAAATATATTTTGCCAGTCGTATTTACTTTCAACTAGGTTTCGTCCATTTTTACGAAGGAGCTCTGAAAGATTGTGATCGTTAACAACTGTTGTTACTGCAGCTGCAAACTCTTCTGGATTGTCTCGTATCATGAGATGCAGATTGTCTTCAGCATCTAGTCCTTCACAGCCTTTTGAAGTGGAGACCACCGGCAGTCCCAAAGCAAATGCCTCGAGTATTTTAATTCGCGTGCCTCCTCCAATTCTTAGAGGTACAACTGAAACAGAACAATTCTTTGCTACTGTGCTGATATCAGAAGGGTCTCTTATTATATCTATCCTTGGGTCTGAGCTGAGATCAAGTATCTGTTTAGGCATGTTGTTCCCAGCAATACATAACCTTATAGAAGGGTCAGTGCGCCAGATATAAGGCATGATTGATTCTGCCATATATAAAGCACCATCTATATTGGGAAAGTAATTCATTGTTCCAACAAACAATATTTTTTTCGACTTGCTTGGAGGAAGCATTTTTATGCTAACAGTGTTTACACCGTTTTCAGCTACTATCGTTTTCCCGTCTGGACAGCGTGAATCCATTTCTTTCTGATCTAGTTTGCTGACTGTAATGCGAAGATCGAATTTAGGCCATGTATTGTTCTCGTAATCACGCATGTGCATCCAGCTTGCCTTCCAAAAAACTGGATTTTTACGGATTCCAAAAATATCTTTATTATGCACATCAGGAAGTTCTGAGTATTGTTTGAATACTGATGATTCTATATTGTGTTCGTGAAGTACTGCTGGAGCATCGAAAAAATCGCGGTAATGCGCCATGTATATGAATTCAGTTATAAGAAGGTCAAAGTTATTGGAAGAGAGATTTTTTAGTAATCTGCGCATAGGCTCAACATCATAAATACGCATTGGCCAAGGCAGAGATCGATGAGTAGGTTTCAATATATTATCTCCTGCATTGGTAATCATAGATATTTTAGAGCGCACCTTATTATAAATACGCATTGGCCAAGGCAAAGGTTGATGAGTGATAGTTGATACTCTAGAACATATATTTTTAAACGCACCGTCTAGTATTTTTTTCTCACCTTTGTTTATAAAAAATACGAGGGTCAGATCATGTCTGCTGCCAAGATATTTTATCAATTCCCACTGACGAATACGACCACCTGAATTTGGTGGATAAGGTGCGAATGGGCTTATCATTATTATCTTCATTGCTGTATGTTTTTTGTTTTTTCAAGAAGGTTATATATAAGATTAGGAACTTGTGTTAAATCTGTTCCAAAATGCAGCCAGTAACAAGGAAGGGTTTCAACAAGCCGAAGCATTATATTCACTACTTTTTTACCCGCTCCAGGGAACTGACACATGGTGCTTAATGTGAGAGCTTTGAGACAATCTTTTTTCGAAGCCGGTAATAATTCCGAGTCATGTTTACCGGTAATGCTTGGCAGCAGTATCGCGCGGAGAGGAAATCCTGTGGTTATTTGTTCGGCAAATTGAGGATAAAGAAAAAATACAGCCTTTTCATCTTCAATATTTTTGATATTGCTTCTCATGTTTGCTATGTGTGCTACTCTGAAGATATTATTGGGATCGACTTTTGCGGAACTGAACACACTATGTGCAGCAGGAAAGGGATCTGCAGTGACAAGACAATAGTCATCACTTACATAAAGCAGTCCTGAATTAAGAGATGCCAATGCTGCCGTTGATTTGCCCGAACCTCCTTTCCCTGCAAGAAGCACTCCTCCATGAGAAGTACCGACAGCAGCGCCATGAGCAAAATGACAATTGTGCTCTTCAGCCCACCAATTAAGTATTGTCCTTAAGGGAGCGCTTGTCTCATAAGCAGGCAACATTCTTATATCTCTGGTCCAGTAAAGAGCAACTCTATTCTTAGGGTTATACATGCTTATGGCGTTTGCGGACCAGTTGTAGGCGGTTTTAATCTCGCTACCGTTAAAACCCTTAATATCTCCGCGATTCGTATAGACGCCTTCTATATCGCCGGTTTTTTTATGCACTGCATATCCAAACCATGGAGGCTGAGACATAACTGTATTTGTTGTAAAATCGTCCCATATGAATATTTTAAGCGAAGTATTTTTTGTGCTCAGACTAGAAAGATGTTTTAATGCAGGCATTATGTAAGGCATGAGTTGTTCATTAGCAAAGACTAATTCTATTGAGCTGCCGCAAAGGGTGAAATGTTCTCTTGAATTTTTGTCATTATCTTTCTGTATGCTGTTGAATAATTTTACGGCTGAATTAAAATATATATCTAGAAGTTCATTCTTATTATTTGTGTCTATTGGTATTAGTGGTTCCTGACTGACAACTCTCTTATCCATTATCTGTGTTGTTTGATCTGGGATTTGGCCAACCAGCTTCGCTCACATCGTGTATGGGATCGAGTATAAGCAACTCCTGCATGTCAGAATATTTGTTTAAAACCGGAGGTTCAAATGAAGTATCAAGGTATGGAACGCTTTTGAACTTGTCTTTATGAATTGTATTTAGTGATTTGTCAGCAGGAAAAAGTAATCCTTCTTTTATAATTTCTTCGATGAAAAGATGAATTTGTTCCTTAGCTATTTCTTCTTTGAGGTTGAAAGTTTTTGAATATTCGCTGACTATTTGATCGAGAGATGCGCCTTGCTCAATAAGCGCCCAGATCAAACCCCCGGTACTATTGAAGCTATAGTAGTTCCCAGTATCGAGTCTTACAACCATAGTTTCACCGGCAATCGCTTCGTGTATAACTTGTTGAGGTATTTCAAACATAAAAAATCTTTCCTTAATAATTAAAATATTTTTTTCAGTCCAAGTGTGAAATTATGCTGGATTTTAATAGGCGCAGTCAATACTAATTTTAAATCTGATGTTTATTAATAAAAGAGGCTGTTATATTTTTATATAACAGCCTCTTAGCTGTTTTGGTAGCGGGGAGAGGATTTGAACCTCTGACCTTCGGGTTATGAGCCCGACGAGCTACCGGACTGCTCCACCCCGCGATAGATGTGTATCGTAACTTATGTAATAAGTTGTTGTCAAATTCAGTGAAATGTATCTGAATTTTATTTAAAAAAGAATAGCTATTTCAAATAACATTTGTAGTGTATAGTCTTCTTGACAAAGTGCAGTCACACTTATTAAATTAGCCAAAATATGTGAGGTGCGTAATATGACTGAGGCAAAGGTTACATATATTGATGGTCTCCGGTTTGTTGCTTCTGCGAATTCAGGACATGCAGTAGTAATGGATACTGATCCTGAATTTGGAGGAAGCAATACAGGCTCCACGCCGATGGAGATTCTTTTGATGGGGCTTGGAGGATGTTCTGGAATGGATGTTATTTCAGTGCTCAAAAAGAAAAAACAGGATGTAAGTTCTTTCCATATAAATATTAAAGGTGATAAGGCAGAGAATTATCCGAAAAAGTTTACTGAAATTGATGTTGAGTTTGTATTAAAAGGCAGAAATCTTTCTCATGAGGCTGTAAAAAAAGCCATTGAGCTTTCTATGACTAAATACTGTTCTGTTAAGGCTGCACTCGAAGGCTCTGCAAAGATAACATGGAGCTGGAAGATAATTGAAGAATGAGTATAATATTAACTTCAAAGTTTAGGATCTAACCCAAACTCTAGGTCTTAACTTATAACTTCAGATAATAAATTGGGAGGAGTAAATGCGTGAAACAAAGATAGTTCTGCCTGACAGGGAGATCCCGAAACAATGGTACAACATTATGGCTGATATGCCGAATCTGCCGAAACCACCTTTGCATCCGGCAACTCATAAGCCGATTGGTCCTGATGATCTGTCTTCAATATTTCCGATGGCGTTGATAGAACAGGAAGTTTCAACTCAAAAATGGATAGACATACCTGAAGAGGTTTTGGATATATACAGTTTGTGGAGGCCGTCGCCTTTATACAGGGCATATAATTTAGAGAAAGCTCTTGGAACTCCTGCAAAGATTTATTACAAAAATGAGGGAGTTAGTCCTGCTGGCAGTCACAAGCCAAATACATCAATCCCACAGGCTTATTACAATAAAAAAGCTGGCATCAAAAGAATAGCTACAGAAACAGGCGCAGGACAATGGGGCGCTGCTATGGCTCTTTCAGGGTGTTTGTTTGGTCTTGAAGTGACAGTATATATGGTCAGGGTCAGCTATGATCAAAAACCCTACAGAAGAATTGCTATGGAGACATGGGGAGCGAATGTGCACCCAAGTCCCTCAAAAGTCACAAATTCAGGGAGGAAAATTCTGGAGATTGATCCTGACTGTCCCGGAAGCCTTGGCATCGCAATATCAGAAGCAGTTGAAGACGCAGCTAACCGCAAAGATACAAATTACGCTCTTGGTTCTGTCTTGAATCATGTTCTGCTTCACCAGACAATTATTGGACTGGAGGCCAAGAAGCAGTTCGAGATTGCCGATGATTATCCTGATGTGATTATCGGCTGCTGCGGAGGAGGAAGCAATGTTGGAGGAGCTGCTTTTCCATTTGTGCATGACAAGATAAAAGGGAGAAACATCAGGATTATTGCTGTTGAACCAACATCCTGTCCTACACTCACAAAGGGAGAATTCAGATATGATTTCGGAGATACAGCAGGACTTACACCGCTTTTAATGATGCATACACTTGGACATGATTTTGTGCCTCCTGGAATTCATGCGGGCGGTCTAAGATATCATGCTGCTGCTCCGCTTTTATGTCAGCTTGTCCACGATGAGTTGATAGAGGCAAAGGCATATGGACAAACAAAAGTATTTGAATCAGCGCTTAAATTTGCCAGATCAGAAGGAATAATACCAGCTCCTGAGAGTTCACATGCAATTGCTGCTGCGATTGACGAAGCGATGAAATGCAAAGAAGAAGGGAAACAAAAAACCATATTCTTTAACCTCAGCGGTAACGGCTATCTTGATCTTGCCGCGTATGCTGATTATCTGTCAGGAAAGCTTGTCGATAATGTTTATCCTGATGAAAAGATAAAAGAGTCTCTGGCAAAGCTGCCGGTTATTAAATGAATTTGTCAGCGCTTTCAAAGGCTGCAGCCACAGGATTCTTTATAGGATATATTCCTTATGTTCCAGGAACATTCGGCACTGCTGCAGGACTGATCCTGATGGTTTTTATCAGCCCGGTTCTGCAGCTTCATATTTTTCTGGCTGTTTTTTTAATAATCATCGGTATTTTTGCCTCTGGACATGCAGAAAAATCATTCAATGAAAAAGATCCTCAGTGTATTGTCATTGATGAATTGGCAGGATACGTATGTTCGCTTATTTTTCTTCCTTTGAACTGGAAGTATATCATCTCTGCTTTTTTGTTGTTCAGGTTTTTTGATATAATCAAACCATTCCCTATACGACAGATTGAGCTTAAACTTAGAGGCGGGTTAGGCATAATGGCCGACGATATCATGGCAGCAGCTTATACTAATATAGTTTTGCAGATATGGAAAATTCTGACTTAGATGTAATTAAGAAGATTCATAAAATCTTTAAAGAAAAGAAGATAAAACTTTCTATTGCCGAATCTTGCACTTCTGGATACATCAGCCATTTAATAACATATCTTCCCGGCGCATCAGATTTTTTTGATTCTTCAATAGTCTGCTACTCTGTTGATTCAAAGATAAAATTGCTGGGAATTAAAAAAACACTAATAGAAAAATACGGGGTTATAAGCAAAGAAACGGCTGAGGCAATGGCTGATTCTGTCAGAAGAACAACAAAAACTGATTGCGGACTTGCTATTACAGGAAATTTAGGTCCAGCTGTTCTTGAAGGCAAAGAAGCAGGGCTTGTTTACATTTCTGTCTCTTTTGAAAAACGCACTGAATCAAAGTGTGTGATGTTTAACGGCTCGAGAAATGAGATAAAACATTTTTCATCAATCTCTGCATTGGAATTTTTACGCGAGGCTGTTTCACTTTGGACTTAAGATGTTTTATCGCAATAGAGCTTCCTGATAGTATAAAGGAAAACATTAGCATTTATATTCAAAAATTAAAAGAGATAAAAACAGATGTTAAGTGGGTTTCTGAGAAAAATCTTCATGTTACATTAAAATTTCTTGGCAATGTTCCTGAACGGATGATACAAGACATAAACAACAAACTTCTTGCAATTGGAAGGCTTCATGATAAATTTCATTTATATATCCAAGGCGCAGGTATATTCCCGAATACAAAACAGCCGAGGGTAATATGGCTTGGGCTGAAAGATTCTGGAAATGTTGTTAACCTCCAACAAGATATAGAAGATGGGATGAGTGAATTGGGATTTAAAAAAGATGGCAGAGAGTTTAAGCCGCACCTCACAATAGGAAGAGTAAAATCTTTCAAAAATATAGGAAGTCTTATTAAAGAACTTACTACACTAAAAGAAGTGGATTTTGGTAAGATAGAGGTGAAAAATATTTCGTTAATGAAGAGCGAACTAAAACAAGCAGGAGCAGAACATTCCAAATTAAGCCAGATATTTTTTGGCAATTAGATACTAGGAGGAATAATGAGCAAGGAAGCTGTTAACAAGGACAAGGAAAAAGATAAAGCGCTTGAGATGGCAATATCACAGATAGAAAAATCTTTCGGGAAGGGCGCTATAATGCGTCTTGGCGCTGGTGAGGCTGCAGAAGGAATCCAGACAATTCCAACTGGTTCTGTTGCGCTTGATATTGCAACAGGAATAGGAGGGTATCCCAGAGGAAGAGTTGTTGAGATATTCGGTCCTGAGTCATCAGGAAAGACCACTCTTGCTTTAAATGCAATAGCGCAAGCACAAAAAAATGGCGGAACAGCCGCTTTTATCGATGCAGAGCATGCGCTTGATACAATCTATGCGGCAAAATTAGGCGTTAAAGTGGAAGATCTTCTTATCTCCCAGCCTGACACAGGCGAGCAAGCGCTTGAAGTTACCGAAGCGCTTGTAAGAAGCGGCGCTGTTGATATAGTTGTGATTGACTCTGTTGCTGCTCTTGTTCCAAAGGCAGAGATTGAAGGCGAGATGGGAGATTCCCTCCCAGGACTTCAGGCAAGGCTCATGAGCCAGGCCTTAAGAAAACTGACTGCTGCTATCTCAAAATCCCTTACAACTGTTGTATTCATAAACCAGATTCGAATGAAGATTGGCGTAATGTTCGGAAGCCCTGAAACTACTACCGGAGGCAATGCTCTGAAATTCTATTCATCAATGAGGCTTGATATAAGAAGAATAGATAATCTTAAGGATAATCAAGTATCAATCGGCGGAAGGGTCAGGGTAAAGGTTGTAAAGAACAAACTGGCGCCTCCATTCAGGCAGGCTGAATTCGATATATATTTCAACGAGGGGATTTCAAGAACTGGCGAACTTGTTGATATTGGATCTGAAAAGGGCATAATAGAAAAAGCAGGCGCATGGTACAGCTATAACGGCAACAGGATAGGTCAGGGCAGAGATAATGCAAAAGAATATCTGAAAAATAATCCTGAGATTGCCGATGAAATCACGAAGAAGATAGAAGATGCTGTAGTTGAATCAATGACCCGTAAGTAAAGGAGCAAATATGGATATAAATGAATTACTTAAATATGCGCTTGAGAAGGGAGCTTCTGACTTACATGTAAAAGTAGGTTCCAGTCCGATATTAAGGATCAATGGTGAACTTGTTCCTCTGACCGGAGAACAAAAAGTGACTCAGGAAGATGCGATGAAAATTGCATTTGCTGTTATGAGTCCTGGGCAGAGAGAGGTTTTTAAAAAGAAAAATGATCTGGATCTAGCCTATAGCGTGCCTGGATTAGGCAGATTCAGATGCAATGTTTTTGTCCAGAGAGGCGCTGTAGGCCTTGTTTTCAGAGCAATCCCTGTTAAAATTCCTACAATTGAAGCAATGAACCTTCCTGAAGTTCTTAAAAAGATCGCGCTTGAGCCAAGGGGACTTGTATTAGTTACAGGTACAACTGGCAGCGGTAAATCAACAACCCTTGCATCAATGATCGATTATATAAACAATAACAGAACGTCAAATATCATTACTATTGAAGATCCTATTGAGTTTTTGCACAGAGACAAACGAAGTATAATAAATCAGAGAGAAGTAGGCGCTGACACAGAATCATTCAGTAAGGCCTTAAGGGCAGCTCTTAGGCAGGACCCAGATGTGGTTCTTGTGGGTGAAATGCGCGATTTCGAAACAATACAAATAGCTCTCACAGCTGCTGAGACAGGACATCTTGTCCTTAGTACGCTGCATACAACAGATGCATCAGAGACTATAAATAGAATCATCTCAGTATTTCCTCCTTACCAGCACAAACAGGTTAGATTGCAGTTGGCCTCTATTTTAAAGGGAATAATATCAATGAGGCTTATGCCAAGGGCGGACGGTCGGGGAAGGGTTCCTGCAGTCGAAGTGCTTGTGGCAACTCTTACTATAAAGGAATGCATTGTTGATCCTGATAAAACAAAGATGATAACTGATGTAATTGCACAAGGAGCTGTTCATTATCACATGCAGACCTTTGATCAATCGCTTCTTACCCTATACAAAACAGGACATATAACTTATGATGAGGCGCTTAGAGGCGCAACAAATCCTGATGATTTTGCTTTGAAGGTAAAAGGTATTCAGTCGACGAGCGATCTTACATATGAGATACCACAAACCCCGAAAGACCAGATGAAAATTGAAAGGTTCAAAGAGTAGAGACAAGACGTATTCAAAGACAGATGCTGTTCGTTATGCCTACAGGCTTCTCAGCTACCGCGGCAGGAGCGAGAAAGAGCTTGAAGACAGATTCAGAGAAAAAGATTTCCCAGAGGAAATTATCCAGTCTGCCATAACACATTTAAAAGAAAAAGGTTTTATTAACGACAAAATTCTCGCATTTTCATTGAAGAGGACTGCAGAAGATATAAAGCTGCTTGGCAGGCAGGGAATAAGGCTGTTTTTAAAGAGCAGAGGGCTGGGTGCAGAGATAATAAAAGATGTGACCTCTGATAATGACCCTGATGAACTCAAACGCGCAAAAAAACTTGTAGACAGAAAAACACGAACTATGAGAAATTATTCCGATGAAGAAATAAAAAAGAAAATATGGCGGTTTCTTGCAAGAAAAGGTTATTCTTTTGATACAATTAAGAAAGTTTTGAATGAATACAAATACAAAACAGAGGAGGAATAAGATGAAAAAAATTAATTTAGTTTTTTGTGTGTCGTTGCTGGTTTTTTCTTTAGGCTGTATTGAGGCAATAAGATATTCTCCGGATGAAATAAAAACATTTCCGCCTGATATCCAGGAAAGTATCAAACATGGCGTGATTAAACCTGGCATGACTATTCAGCAGGTAAGATATGCATGGGGCGCGCCAACAATGATAAATATTTTGAAGCCTGCTGATGACGGTAAATCCAGGGAAGAATGGACATATAGAAGAGGTTTGCTCGGAAAGACACGCTTGCTCTTTATTGATAATAAACTTACTCATATTATCTCTGATGAAGCAGGAGTATCGACTAATTGAAAAGCAGTGAGGTAAGAAAGACATTTCTTGATTATTTTGAGTCAAAAAAGCACAAGAAATTAAAAAGCGCTTCTTTAATCCCCAAGAACGACCCTACACTTTTTTTCACAAATGCAGGGATGGTTCAATTCAAATCTGTTTTTCTTGGCGAAGAAAAAAGAGATTATGTCAGAGCAGTATCATCCCAGAAATGTCTAAGAGCTGGAGGCAAGCACAATGATCTTGAAAATGTAGGGCATACTGCAAGACATCATACATTTTTCGAGATGCTGGGAAACTTTTCTTTCGGAGATTACTTTAAGAAAGATGCCATAATTTTTGCATGGGAACTGCTGACAGAATGGTATAAACTTCCCAAAGACAAACTCTGGGTTTCTGTTTACGAAGAAGATGATGAAGCTGCAAATTTATGGGCGGATCTGACTGAAATCCCTAAACAAAAGATTGTGAAACTTGGCGCAAAAGATAATTTTTGGCAGATGGGAGACACAGGCCCATGCGGCCCATGCTCAGAGATTATAATCGACCAGGGAGAGAAACTTGGCTGTGGAAAATCGGAATGTAGTGTTGGATGTGACTGTGACAGATATCTTGAGCTTTGGAATCTTGTGTTTATGCAGTTTAACAGGGATGAATCAGGCAGGCTGACACCTTTACCAAAACCAAGCATTGATACGGGAATGGGGCTTGAGAGAATTTCTGCAGTTCTGCAGTCAAAGACAAATAATTTTGATACAGATTTATTCATGCCTATAATATCAGAGATAGCTGCAAGGGCAAATATTAACTACGGTAAGAGTGTTGATACAGATGCTTCAATGAGGGTGATTGCTGATCATATAAGGGCAATAACATTCCTTATCTCTGAAGGTCTGATGCCTTCAAATGAAGGAAGAGGATATGTTTTAAGGAGGATTATCAGAAGGGCATCAAGACATGCGAAACTTCTTGGTATGCACGAACCTGTGCTTTCCAGATTCATCGACCCGCTTGTTGAATCAATGCGCGATTTCTACCCTGAGATTGTTGATGAAAATAAAAGGACGTCAAAGATTCTTACTCTCGAGGAAGAAAGATTTTCAAGAACACTCGAACAGGGCATGAAAATTATGGATGATGTTATTGCTAATGCAAAAAAATCAGGGCTCAAATCAATCCCCGGTGAAGAGATATTCAAACTTTATGATACATACGGTTTCCCTGTTGACCTTGCACGTGATATAGCACATGACAATGATTTTTTGTTTGATGAAGAAGGTTTTCATAAAGAAATGGAGATGCAGAGGGAAAGAGCCAGGGCTTCATGGGTTGGCGAAGAAGAAGCTGTTGCATCAATTTATAAAGAACTTCTTTCTGAGACAGGCAAGACTGAATTTTTGGGATATGACACAATGCAGTCTGAATCTGTGGTCAAGGCGATACTTAAAAAAGGCAAGATTATAAAAGAGGCATTCAAGGGAGAAGAGGTCGAGGTTTTTCTTGATAAGACGCCTTTTTATGGCGAATCAGGCGGTCAGGTTGGAGATACAGGAGAGATAACATCTGAAAAAACTAAGACATCTGTTATTGATACAAAAAAAGTTGTAGAAGGTCTTCATTCTCATGTAATAAAAATAAAGGACGGCAGCTTGAAAGTCTGGGATAAGGTGAATTGCATTGTTGACAGCGAAAGAAGAAAAGCAATAATGCGCAATCACACTGCAACCCACCTATTGCATGCTGCAATGAAAAACATAGTAGGCGAACATGTAAAACAGGCAGGTTCGCTGGTTGATCCTTACAGGCTGAGATTTGATTTTACGCATTTCTCATCCATTGACGACAATGAGATAAGAGATATAGAAGATATGGTGAATCATAAGATATTGGAGAATATAGATTTAAACCTTACGATCACAGACATAAAAAAAGCTATTGCCTCTGGAGCTACTGCTCTTTTTGGCGAAAAATACGGCGATACAGTAAGAGTTGTCAGTGTGCCTGGATTCAGCTCCGAACTCTGCGGAGGCACTCATTGCAAGGCTACCGGTGACATAGGAACATTTGTAATAGCATCAGAAGGAAGCGTTGCTTCTGGAATAAG
This sequence comes from Nitrospiraceae bacterium, assembly GCA_021373015.1. Classification (NCBI taxonomy): domain Bacteria; kingdom Pseudomonadati; phylum Nitrospirota; class Nitrospiria; order Nitrospirales; family Nitrospiraceae; species Nitrospiraceae bacterium. Next base: position 14,540 of record JAJFTJ010000021.1, on the reverse strand, counting down.
AAGAATAGAAGCGCTTACAGGTACGAATGCAAACGAATATTTCAGAGATAAAGCTAATGAACTTCAGAAAATTAATCAGATGCTAAAGACAGAAAAACCCTCTGAAAAAATAGAAAAATTATTATCGCAGATAAAAGAACTTGAGAAAGAGATAGATAGATATAAGGGCAAGGAAGTACATGAAAGTTCTTCAGACCTTTTGAAAAATGTAAAGAATATCAATGGGGTTAAGGTTATTTCGTGCAGAATAGACGGACTTGAAAAAAAAGATATCAGACTTCTTGCAGATAATCTTAAAGAGAAACTAGATTCAGGCGTAATTGTGCTTGCCTCTGTAAAAGACGGCGAGGCAGCTCTTATCTCGATGGTAACAAAAGATCTTGCAGACAAATTTAACGCTGGGCTGATACTCAAAGAGGTTTCTAAGCTTGCAGACGGAAGAGGGGGCGGGAAACCTGAAATGGCAGAGGGTGGAACAAAAGTCATAGATAAACTGGACAGCGCGCTTGAATCAGTATATGATTTTATTAAGAAAGGAGGAATTAAATGACATTTTTTGAATCGGTAAGAGATGCGATGCTTGCAGGTTTTGGTATGCAGTTGAAGCTTCAGGAGTTTGTAGAAGAACTAATTAAAAAAGGTGAGTTAAGTGAATCACAAGGTGCAAAAATAGTGAAGGAATGGACTGACAAAGCAGGGAAGGGGGCTGAAGACCTTTCAAAGACATTTTCTGACTTGATGGCAAAGGGGCTTGAAAAAATGAATATCCCGACAAAAGATGACATTGAAGCTGTTAACAAAAAAATTCATCAGCTTTCGAATAGAATAAAAAAACTTGAGGATGCAGAGAAATAGAAAGGATTATAAATGCCTTTAAGTTTTTTGAAATTTGGAAGAAGATACAGAACCTTCAAAAGATTAAAACAAATAGTAAATGTCTTCCTCAAATATGAATTTGGTTATTTAATCGATCAGATTCGTCTGCATAAGTTCATCCCTATTATAAAAAGACTCAAGACTTTTGGCAGATGGCCTGAACCTAAGGTTCTCACTGTTCCTGAACGGCTCAGGATGGCTTTTGCAGAACTTGGACCTAGTTTTATAAAACTAGGTCAATTGCTGTCATCAAGACCGGATCTGATTACTACCAGATACGCGAATGAATTCAAAAAACTTCAGGATAGAGTTCCTCCATTTTCGTGTGAACAGGTAAAAAGAATCATAGAAGAAGAAACAGGGCTGCCTCTGAATAAAATTTTCTCTGAATTTAATGAAAATCCTATTGCTGCGGCATCTATTGCACAGGTTCATCATGGAAAACTTTTTGACGGAAGCGATGTTGTAATAAAAGTTCAGAGACCTGACATAAGAGAACAGATAGAAACCGATATAAATATACTAAATGCCATTGCACAACTATTAGACAGACATTTTCCTGAAAGCAGATTTTTCAATCCTGTAGGGATTGTAGGAGAATTCGCAAAAACAATCAGAAAAGAAATTGATTTCTGCGAAGAGGCAAAAAATTGTTTGAAGTTTACAAAGAATTTCCAAGGCAATAAGGATGTTTATTTCCCTAAGTTATATAGCAAGTATATTACAGAAAAAATTCTGGTAATGGAAAAAATAAACGGCGCAAAGATAGATGATATAGAGTCGATCGATAGGATGGGATTGGATAAAAAAAATCTTACAAAAATTGGCGTTGATGCATATTTCAAGATGGTTTTTGAAGACGGTTTCTTTCATGCAGATCCTCATCCCGGCAATATTTTTGCAATGCCTTCTGGACAGATAGGTTTTATGGATTTTGGTATTGTCGGCAGCATTAGCACTGAGCTCAGAGAACATATGGCAGATACAGTCATATTTTTAATTAATAAAAATTTTGACAAGCTTGTTGATCAGTATATTGAAATGGGACTTGTGCCCGATGATGTGGATGTTTTTGCTTTTAAAAAAGATTTCAAAACGGATATCGTTGAATTTGCCGAGCCTCTTTATGAGACTACAGTAGGCCAGTTGAATTTTTCTCAGTATATGGATGCTATTTTGCATATTGCAATAAAGCACAAAATTAAAATGCCTTCAGATTTCTTGCTTGTTAATAAGACAATGCTTGTTCTGGAATATCTCGGCAGAGAATTAGACCCTGATTTTAATCTTGCCGTGGCAGCAGAGCCCTATGCAATAAAATTTGTAAAGACAAAAATAAGCGCTTCAAGGATATTTGAAAAAACAAAAAACAATATCGAAGAATTCGCAGATTTTATTGCTCTTTTCCCTCGTCAGTTAAAACATCTGATGAGAAAAATTCTGAAAGATGATATTCATGTAAAGCTTACACATACAGACTTTGATAAATTTATAAAAGACATGGATAAGTCAACAAATAGAATATCATTCAGTCTTGTTGTCAGTGCAATAATCCTGAGTTCATCAATTATGCATGCATTCCATGTTGGCCCAGAAATTTCAGGTTTTTCTATTCCAGGCACTCTAGCTTTTATTTTTGCATTTCTTTTTGGAATCTGGCTTGTTATTTCTATCTTGAAATCAGGCAGGTTGTGATCCAATATAAAGAGCGCATCTGTACGGATCTTTTCCCAAAGCATTTCCAAAGAGTTCTGCTCTGTATCTGCACCCACCTCTGCAAGTCTCTATAAATTCACAATTGCATTGAAGAGATCCCAGTATTATTGGTTTAATTCTTTTCCAGCATTTTTCCAGTCCGTCATCAATTTTACCAACTGGATCAGCAGAATAAAAAGTGCATTTTGAAATGCTGCCTGCGGCTGTTATTGACATCAGGTGCAGACCACATCCATATCCTGATTCGCTTGAATGAAGACCCGCTCCATAACCATAACTAAGATATTTTCCGCCTTTTTCAGGAGAAATATAAAACTCGCTGGATTTCTGCAGTCTGCCTGTTATGCATGGCACATCAACTGTCCATTCTTTTATTCCTATCTTTGTAAATAATCTATGCATTTCATCAAAATCACCAAGATTTTTAGAGTGCGCCATTGTTGAAACTGAAGCATCTAATCCATGATTAAGCACAAGTTCTAAAGCGTTAAAGGCTTTTTTAAATGTTCCCTTTCCTCTAAGGGCATCATGTCCGCTTTCAAGCCCATCAATGCTTATCTGGATTTCTTCGACATTAAGTTTTGAGAGAATTTTTTTACTGATTAAGAGTCCATTAGAAAAAAGTACTTTTCTTATTCTGAAATCAGGGAGAAGATCATTAATCGTGTCAAAATTACTATGGATCAGCGGCTCGCCTCCGGTTATAAGAACTCTTAGCCCCTGCATTTTCTGAAACTCATGTAATATTTTTTTAATTTGATGAGTTGAAAGTTCCATGGAATCTGGTTTTTCAATATAGCAGTGTTTGCACCGCAGATTGCAGCTGTCAGTAATCTGTAACTCTAGATATCTAAGTGATGGTATTGGAGACTGTTTAATTTCAGGATGATTCTTCCATGTCTTAGTTTTAGTTAAAATATTTTCATTTATGCAGTAGTTTATGAATTCTTCATTCTCAAAATCACATCCATGTTCAGATGAACATTTTCTTAAAAATTCAAACGACTCATGATCCAATTCATAAAGGTCATCATTTTTTATGTTGTAGACTGAGGGTTTTTCGAGTTGCTTCAAAACAGAATGTCCGGTTAGGTGCAAGCCCATATTTTAATTATACAACACAACTTATTTTTGCTATGATTAGATTATGAACAAGATTGATATTTTTTGCAATAAGTTCTGTTCCTATTACAAACCATCAGAAGATAAAAAAGTTTATTGTACTGGCTACTGTATCGCCAAGCATTTTATGAATTTATCTAATGATGTTCCTGTCTTGAGCCAGATTGATATAAAAAAAATAAAATCAATCAAAAAACTTGCAGAAAATATATGTCCTCAATGCTTATTTTATAAAGAAGATTGTGATTTTGCCCAAGGGAGCGAAAATGCATTGCCATGCGGCGGACTTATTTTTCTCGCCCACCTAGTTGAGAATGGAAAAATCACCACTAAAGATGTAAACGATTTGAAAGTTTAATAAAGGAGATTCTTATGATGATGTTTTCTGTACGCGAGGTTATTGAGCAGGCTGTCCAGACAGAGAAACTAGGATATGAGTTTTATACTGCATTAGCAGACAGATTTAAGGATAACGAAGAAACAAGAAAGTTTTTTATAACGCTTGCTTCTAAAGAGCTTAGACATGAAAAAATGTTCGAGGATTTAATGAATTTTGTTAAAGATGAATCTCCTGAAAACTGGGAAGAAGTTTCACATTATCTCAGGGCTGTTGTTGAATCGGCTTTTTTCCTTGGCGAGGAAAAGGCAACTGCTTTTCTTAAAAAAACTAATTCTGTCAATGATGCTGTTAATTTTGCAATAGGATTTGAAAAAGAAACCCTGCTATATTATATTGGAGTAAGAGACGGGATCAGAGAAAAAGAAGTGGTGGATGAGATTATAAACGAAGAGAGAACCCATATTACATGGCTTAATAAATTCAAGGAAGGTCTTGAGGACTGAGAGTTTCATTTATGGACTACTCTATTAAAATTGGCGGAGAAGCTGGTCAGGGGATACAGACAATTGGCGATACTCTCGCCAAGGTATTCTCAAGATATGGCTTCCATGTTTTTACACATCAGGATTACGAATCCCGCATAAGGGGCGGACATAATTTTTACCAGATAAGATTTTCAGATGCTCCGGTTATGTCTTCAAGAGACAAAACTGATATTTTGATTGTATTTGATGCGGACAGCCTAAAATTTCATGAGCCTGAAGTTTCTGAAGACGGTCATATCATTTATGATTCAGCAATATTAAAACAAAAATATTCAAAGCAAAAATTTCTTGATATACCGTTTGTTGATCTGGCTGTTCAAAACAGCAAAAACAAGATAATGGCTAATACTGTTGCAATTGGTGCAGTTCTCGGAATGTTTAGACTTGATCTCGGCATTCTTTTTGAACTTTTAAAAGAAACATTCAGCAAAAAAGGCGAAGATATTGTAAAGGGTAACGTAGCCTCTGCAAAGGCAGGATATGATTTTGCAAAGAATAATTGCAGCAGGTGTAATTTTTTTATTAAAAAAACTAACAACAAACCTTTTATTCTTGTAAACGGGATCGAGGCAATTGCACTTGGAGCAATAAGCTCTGGCTGCAAGTTCTATTCAGCATATCCAATGACGCCTTCAACCGGAATAATGAATTATATTGCTGACAAGGAAGCTGAATACAATATTATAGTTGAACAGGCAGAAGACGAGATATCAGCAATAAACATGGCTCTCGGGGCTTCATTTGCAGGTGTTCGCTCAATGACAGGCACATCAGGCGGTGGTTTTGCTTTGATGATTGAAGGCCTGGCGCTTGCAGGAATGACTGAAACACCTGTTGTTATCGCACTCGGACAGAGACCAGGACCTGCAACAGGATTTCCAACAAGAACAGAGCAGGCTGAACTTCAGTTTGTTCTTAATGCTGCACATGGTGAATTCCCAAGAATAATTTTTGCTCCGGGTACACCTGAGCAGGCGTTTTATCTTACAAACAAGGCATTCGATATTTCAGATAAATACCAGATTCCAGCATTTATACTCTTTGATCAGTATATTGCAGATTGCGAGTGGACATTTAAAGAATTTGATCTCAAAAGAATCAAATATAATGATTACAGGCTCAGGGCTGATGCATTTAAAAGCTTGAAAGAATATAAGAGACATGCATTTACAGATAGTGGAATATCGCCATTTGGTGTTCCGGGTGATGCTAAACACCTTGTTGTTACAGACAGTGATGAGCATGATGAAGAAGGACATATTGTTGAAGATGCTGAGACAAGGATAAAGATGATACACAAAAGACTTTTTAAAAAAGTACCTCTAATTAAAAATGAGATTGAACCGCCTTTATTTTATGGTAATCCTGAGCCTGAAATTGTTCTTGTCGGATGGGGCTCTACATATGGAATTATAATGGAATCAGTTGACAGGATTTCAAAAAACAAAAAGATTGCGATGCTGCATTTCAGTGAGATTTATCCTTTCCCCTCAATAGAAAAATTCGATTATCTAAAAATTCTTAATAATGCAAAAATTAGTATTTGTATAGAAAATAATGCAACTGGTCAGTTTGCAAAACTTGTGAGAACAGAGACAGGATTTGATTTCAAAAATAGGATTAACAAGTTTGACGGAAGGCCGTTCACCCTAGATGGTTTAGTTTCAGATATAAATAAAAAAGTGGTAAATACAAATGGTTAACTTAGGAGACTATAAAGGACAGACACCAACGTGGTGTATGGGCTGCGGCAATTTCGGCATACTCAGTGCATTTAAAAATGCAATGGTTGACCTTGGTATCGAGCCGCATCAGTTTACTATTGTCTCTGGAATAGGACAGGCAGGCAAATTCCCGCATTATCTTAAATGCAATACATTCAATGGACTTCATGGAAGGACACTTCCTGTGGCAACAGGGATAAGACTTGCAAATCATGAGATGCTTGTAATCGCTGTTGCAGGCGACGGAGACTGCTATGGAGAAGGCGGAAATCATCTCATCCATGCAATCAGAAGAAACATCAATGTCAAACTTTTTGTACATAACAATCAGATATACGGTCTTACAAAAGGACAGGCATCGCCGACAAGCATGGAAGGCATGAGAACAAAGAACCAGCCATTCGGTGTCTTTTCAGAACAGCTCAATCCTATTGCTTTAGCTATTGCTCTTGACTGCAGTTTTGTTGCACGTAGTTTTGCAGGCGATATGGAACATCTTAAGGGAATAATTAAAGAAGCAATAAATCACAAAGGATTTTCATTGGTTGATATTTTGCAGCCATGCGTCACATTTAACAAAATAAACACATATGAGTGGTATAGAAAAAGAGTTTATCACATAGAACCTGAATACAATTCATCTGATAAATCAGAGGCTTTTAAAAAAGCAGCAGAATGGAGTGATAAAATCCCAATTGGAATTATTTATAAAAATAACAGGCAAATTTTAGAAGAGCGTATCTCTGCTATTAAAGATACTACGCTAGTTAGGCAGGTTCCTGAGTTGTCAAAATTGCAGTCTACAATAAAAGGATTTTACTAATCCTATATTTCATCTGCTGGGGTCACAACTGCCATTACAACAAGTTTATCGCCTTTATCTGCTGCAAAACCGTGCGGCACCATAGGGTCGCAAAGGATACAGGTTTTTTCATCAGCCTCTATCTTTTTATCTCCAACTGTGAAAGTGCCTTTGCCTTCGACAACATACATTAACAATCTTAAAGGCGCTTTGTGCGGATCAAGCTTTTGATCTTTATCAAGACACATTAATGCAATTCTCATCTCAGGCTTGTCATCAAGCATTTCCCTGAATATTTTGTCAGGATAAAATTTAATAAGTTTTTTCAGATCCAGTGTTTCCATGTAATCCTCCTTTGTTATTAAGTATATCAGGAAGAATTAAAACTTAAATAAAAATATTTTTGATTGAAAACTTAAGTTTTAATCCTGCCTTAATCTTTTGTTTGTTAAAGTGATCCCAAGAAGTTAGAAAAGTAAATAAAAAACTAAAGAGAGGAAATACAACATGAAAAGTTTGTTAATTATTTTAGGAGCAATAACCATAATCTTAGGAACAGTAAATGCTGGTTCCTCTGCTTCGCAGTTTAATCCTGAAGTGAATACGTACATGCAGACACTCGAAAAGCAGGCAAAGCAAGAAGACTCATCGTTTAAAGGTTTTAGCGCTGAAAGAGGCAGAAAACTTTTTTTTGAAGAAGTTTCGCATAAAGAGCTCGGCAAAATTTCCTGTGCAACATGTCACACAAATGATTTGAAAAAACAGGGCAAAAACGCCAAAACCGGCAAGATTATTGAGCCGCTTGCGCCTTCTGTCAACAAGCAGTCTTTAACAACGGTTAAGAATATCGAAAAATGGCTTAAAAGAAATTTCAAAGATGTTTTTAACAGAGAAGGCACTGCAAGAGAAAAAGGCGATGCACTTCTTTTTATAAATGAGAATTAAAGGATTAGGAGGATATATGAAATTTAAAATTACTATTTTAAGCTTAACTCTGAATTTGATATGTTTGATTAGTGTAATTTCTTATGCTGGTGCTGACAACGATAAGAAAAACAGTAATGTATATTATGCAAAATATCAAAGTTCCCTTGAAATTGTAACAAACGAGACATATCTTACTGAATGCGGTTCATGTCATTTTGCATATCAACCCGAACTTTTTCCTGCACGTTCATGGAATAAGTTAATGAATACGCTTAAGGATCATTTTGGGGATGACGCTTCGATTAGTGAGCCTGAATGGTCTAAAATTTACCAGTATTTAATGCTTGGCAGTGCTGAAAAAAGTAATTCAAAAAGGGCAATGAAGTTTCTTAAATCCATAAGAAATAACGAAACGCCAATCAAGATAACAGAAACGATTTATTTTAAGACAAAGCATGATGAGATCAGGCCTGATGTGTATAAAAGGAAGTCCATCGGTTTTGCAGGGAATTGCATTGCATGCCACACAACAGCAGACATTGGAAATTACAAAGAGCGCTTTGTCAGAATACCAGGGCAATAAAAAAGGATATAAGAGATGAAAGAGATAAAAGTCTGGGATATTCAAACCCGCATATTTCACTGGAGCCTTGCAATATTAATTGCATTCTCCTTTCTCACATCTGACATAACAAAATATTTTTGCATTAAACTTGTTCACTCTGATATGTGGCTTGCATCCCATGTAGCTGTTGGAACAGCAGTTCTTGTTTTGTTAATATTCAGAATGCTTTGGGGATTTATTGGTCCTGCATATTCAAGATTCAACTCATTTCATCTTCATATGGATAAGCTTGGAAGCTATATAAAAGACTTTTTCAAAAAACAGAAGCCCTTATATATAGGACATAACCCAGGAGCATCATGGGCTGTAATAGTAATGATTACACTGAGTTTACTGGAGGTTTTGACAGGTGTAGTTCTTTATGGAATAGAAGAGGGGAGAGGTTTCTTAAGGTTTTTGCATGACGGCTATTATCACTATTCAGCATTAACAAAATATATTCATTATGCAACTGGAGTTTTTTTAGTTACAGTGATTGCGATACATATCTCAGGTGTATTATTTGAGACATTAAGACACAAAACAGGAATAATAAAGTCAATGTTTACAGGTAAAAAAAGGGGTTATGACTATTCTGGCAGGATACAGACTGGAATGATCAGGGCTTTAGCTTCTTTTTTTCTGATTGCATTGACTTTGCCTGCTGGCTTCTATGTGTATAACAAAATAAATTCATACAAGCCAAGCATGACATCAGTGCCTGTTGTTTATAAGAATGAATGCGGTTCCTGTCATATGGGTTTCACCCCTAATATGCTGCCTGCAAAAGGCTGGAAGTTGGTAATGGCAGATTTAAGCGATCACTTTGGAGATGATGCTTCAATTGATGAGCCTTTAAGAAAAGAAATAGAAAATTATCTGTTAGAAAACTCAGCTGAAACATCTAAAGAAGAGGCATCAATAAAACTTACAGCATCAATAAAAGGTGACCAGATGCCAGCAGCTATAACCAAGATTTCATACTGGAAAGATAAACATGACAATATCAACAACAATGTTTTTAAACATGATTCTGTAAAGAGCAAGTCAAATTGTGTTGCGTGCCACAAGTGGGCTGAGTACGGTTCATTTGAAGACAATGACATAAAAATACCTACGAAAGCAGAATATGCAAAAGCTCCTGATAAAAAAGAAAATATTTTTAGCAAACTCGTTTTTTTTGTAGATAAAAATTTCAATAACAAGAGGTTTTAATCTTGCTTTAATATCATATTTGATAATCTGTATTTAAGAATTTATGGATGTACCTTTAAAAAAACTTGAGTGGGAGGATGTTATGAAAGATTTTGTAAGAATATTAGCTGTATTTTTGATTTTAACTTTCCCGGTGGTTGTATTTGCAGATAAAGATCATGATGATCACCATGATAAACACAAAGACCAGCACGACTATAACAAGAAGTCCAAGACAAAACATTCTGGTGATTACCAGCAAAATAATTACGATAACTACCAGGGAGATTTCCAAAACAAGCCATATCAGCAAGAAATCAATCAGAACGAAGAAAATCTCAAGAACATAAGCTCTAATGACAGGAAACCTGCGAAAAGAAAATTTTACGGTATTGTTAAAAAAATGACCAAAGGTGATCCTTCAATATGGACAATTGACGGCCAGACGGTTGTTGTGACAAGAAACACTTTAATTAGTGAAAAATATGGTAAAGTGATAATCGGTAGAGGAGTAATAGGAGAAGGTAGTTACTTAGGGAAAAATCTTGTTGCACTTACGATCGAAACACAGGATTATGTGCTAAGTCCTGTTAATCCTGATACTGTAAATCCTCAAGGCAGAATTGATAAAATCCCTGTTGGCGGACTTGGTACTTGGATAGTTGATGGAAAAGAGGTCTATGTTTCTGAGAGCACAATAATCAAGCAGTTGAATGGTAAGGCAGATGTAGGCGTTTTTGTTGATATTAAAGGAAGCTATATAAAAGATGTATTTAAGGCGAAAGAGATAGAGGTTAGAAAATAACAGAATGAAAACAATAGCGATACTGTTTTCGATATGTTTCATCTCAGGTTTGTGCGGACTGGTTTATGCTTCTGATGCAGAACGCTATTTTGACAACCAGAATGCATATAGAGCGAAATTTTATGGTACTGTTGAGCGGATCCCTCAAGGCATCTATGGCACTTGGATTGTGAATGGAAAAGAAATTTTTGTAAATAAGGATACCCTTTTAAAGGAGGAACACGGAAAGGCAGATATTGGTGCATACGTTGAGGTTAAGGGGATTTATTCAGGAAAGACATTTACTGCGTATAAGATTGAAGTGAAGAGAGACAAAAATCGTGCTAGGCTTTACGGAATAATCGAAAGTCTGCCGTCTGGTATTGTTGGTGTTTGGGTTGTGAATGGAAAAGAAATACTTATTACAAAAGACACTTATATTGATGAAGAACATGGCAAAGTTGCTATTGGAGCCTATATCGAGATAAAAGGCAGTTATTCAGGAAAGGTTTTTACAGCCGGGAAAATATATGTAAAAAGAGCGACAAAATTTGATTCAGAATATCGGAAGTGAAAATTGAAGCAAATTGCGCTTGGATTGAATAAGTCTCTATTAAAGAAATAACTCAAGAGGAGAAACATAATGTCAAAACAAAACATTGCCGAACAAAACAATTCTATCAGTACTTTTGTAAGAATCATTCATCTTGGGTTTATTTTTTTAGGAATTACCGCTTGGCTTACGGGAGAAATAGCTGATGACTATAAGAAAATTGAGCATTTAGGATTTACAATCCATGGCTGGATAGGCATTGCATTAGCTGTTTTAGTGGCAATGCGGCTCGTTGCAGGATTCGCTGGGGCAAGAGGCGATCGTTTTAGTGAATGGATGCCGTTTGGCAAAGAACGTTTAAATCTTATCTTTCAGGATATAAAAAATTTATTTAAAATGAAGCTGCCTGTAAGGGAGACGCATCAAGGCATTGCAGGGCTTGTAATGATATACGGTCTTGCAGGGTTAGTATATATGGCTGTAACTGGGGCAATAATGTTTTTCTACCTTGAACCAGGCAATAAAATCGACAACGGGCCTATGCATTTCGTAAAAGAAATGCACGAATTCGGTGAATTTCTTATGCCGACCTTTCTTTTTGCACATGTCAGCGCTGTTGTTCTTCACGCACTACAGGGAAGACATTACTGGAAAAGAATAATTTTCATGAAATATGAGGATTAACTTGCTGTTTCAGGAATTTTTTTTATAAAGTAAAAATGCGCTTACTTATAATAGAAGATGAACAAAATCTTGCAAATATCCTTAAGCGGGGATTTGCGGAGAACGGATTTACCGTAGAGCTTTCTTTTGACGGCGAAGAAGGTCTTTACATGGCTGAAAATTATACGTATGACGCAGTGCTTCTCGATATAATGCTTCCTTCAATTGACGGCATAACCATTTTGAAAACCCTGAGAAGCAAAGGCTATAATACGCCAATTCTTATGCTTACAGCAAAAGGGGAGGTCGATGACCGCATACATGGATTAAACACTGGCGCAGACGATTACATTCCTAAACCTTTTGATTTTTCTGAGCTGCTTGCTCGGGTAAGATCTGCTATTAGGAGGGATAAAGGAACGGTTTCACCATATATTGAAGCAGGAGATCTTATTATTAATACAAATTCAAGAACAGTTAAAAGGGCTGGCAAAGAAATAAAGCTTTCAGCAAAAGAATATAATCTGCTTGAATATCTTGTATCTCAAAAAAACAGAGTCATTTCAAGAACTGAAATAATAGATCATATCTATGATTCTGAATTTGATCTTGACAGCAACATTGTAGATGTTTTTGTTAATTATTTGCGTAATAAAATAGATAAAGGATTTGATAAAAAGCTCATTAAGACTGTGAGAGGAGCAGGATACGTTTTGAGCGCAGAATAAATGAAAATTAAACTTAGATCAATTTCTATAAAACTGTTTCTTTGGATTTTCATTGTAGCATCTATTTTATTAATCAGCTCGGGTTTTGTTTTTTTTAAAGAGGTCAAAACAATAATATTTGCCACTGTAGATGACAATCTTCATTCAGACATTCAAATTTTCACAGGACTTCTCAATGCAGAAAACGGCAAAGTCAGATTTGATCTGAGTGAAGTTGTAAGCGGCGATTATGCAATACCATTGTCAGGGCACTATTATAAAATACTGATTAACAATAAATTGTTCGCTGCTTCACCTTCACTTGTTGAAGATGATTTTAATTTTGCATCTGGAACTCTTCTGCTTAATGATATAAAAAAACATTTGAAAACTTATAATTCGTTTGGACCTGATGAAGAACCTGTCAGGGTAATGCAGCAGGAAATAAACATAACAGGGATACCTTCAACTATCATAGTGGCTAGAAGTTTGAATGAAAGTCTTGTTTTTCTGGAAAGGTTGAAATTATTTTTATTCGCAATAACATTTGTAAGTATTTGTTTAATAGCAACTGCTGGTTTATTGATAACTAAATTGGCTCTATCACCGCTGAGGACATTTTCTGCAAAGATCAACACAATAACACACAAAAGTTTAGGCGAGAGAATAAACCCAGAAGATCAAAATAAAGAATTAAACGATCTCTCGTATTCATTTAACACCATGCTTGACAGACTTCAAAAAGCATTTGACGCGGAACAAAGGATAGTGTCTGACGCATCTCACGAACTTAAAACGCCAGTTTCAGTAATTAAAAGTCATTGCGATGTGCTCCTCCAAAAGGAGCGGACTGTTCAAGAATATACGGAAGGACTTCATATAATAAATGAAACTACAGCTCATATGAGCGAGATTATAAAAAATATGCTTTCTCTTGCTCAGCTTGATTCCGGACTTATGGGAAAAGATTCTTTTAAGATTGTAAATATAAGCGAAGTTATATCAAAAGCTGTTGAATTGACTAAAATTTTTATAGAGAAGAAAAAGATAGATATTAAGATAACAATTGGCAGTGAGATTAATATACTGGCTGATAAGAATAGATTAATAGAGGCTTTTATTAACATAATAGAAAATGCTGTTAAATATAATACGGATGGAGGTTCTATTGAGATATCAACGCAAAAAGATAATAACAGCATAAATGTGATTGTAAAAGATGCAGGTCCTGGCATAAAGGCATCTGATATTCCATATGTATTTGAACGTTTTTACAGGTCTGACCAATCACGCGGATATTCTTCTGGTTCAGGTCTGGGATTGAGCATTTCCAAGGCAATAATAGAGTCGCATAATGGGGGCATTAGAGTTGAAAGCGAATACGGGAAGGGTACTGTGATTATTGTTAATCTGCCTACGCAAAGATCATCTTAAAAGAAAATAAAATCTACTTTAAAATAAAAAAGGATGAGCGTTGATCTCATCCTTTAATTGTTAAAAATATAATTCAGAATTATCTATGCATTGAAAAAAGGAACGCTTCCTTCACTTGCTTCCTCATCACCGCCTTCAAGGCTGTAATAGGCAAGATAAACGCTTCTTATGCCGTCCACATCTCTTAATTCATCAAGTGTTTTTTTTACGTCTCCGATTGTCTCTCTTTCAACTAAAAAAATTATTTTTTCTTCTTTAGTCTCATCGACTATAATGCTTCTGCTTTTCAATTCTTCTTTTAACTTATCAATTTCATTGATATCATTTATTTCTACAAAACCGCTTGCAAATACCATTTTTCATCCTCCCAGTTTCATATTTAAAAGTTTTTTCTTGATGTTGCATGAGTCCAAGCATCTGCCGCAATAGATGCAGTTTATATCTCTTAAAGTCTTCTGATCAACATGTTCAGATATCTTAACATCCATATAACATACCCTCTCACATATCTTGCACTTGGCACAATTTGCAGAGGCATATCCAAGCCTT
>JAJFTJ010000020.1 GCA_021373015.1 Nitrospiraceae bacterium | reverse complement strand
TCCAGTTCGACTTCGCCGCCGCTTCGGTAGAATTTTATTTTACCGTTTATTTCCTTATAATCTTCGACAATAAATTCTCTGCCGTTTTTAAGGATTATTTTAAAGTTGGCAAAAGCTGACGTGCAGATTAAAAGTACTGCTGAAGATAGAAGAAAAAATAAAATTTTTTTCATTTTTTCCCTGCCTTTGTTTTTATTGAGTCAATGATTCTTATGAGTTCAGCAGCTTCAACAAAACCCACCTGAACAGAACCGTCGGGCAATATCGATGTCGGTGTAGCTGATATGCCGATCTCCTGAGTCAGTTTCATGTTTTTATCCACGTCATCTGTTTTGCATGATGGTTTTGGTATGGGCTTGTTTGCAAAATTTGCCTCGAGAAGCTCCAAAGATTTACTGCAGAGTATGCTCTGTGATTTCCAGTATGCATCAGGGTGTATTGACAGAGGAAAGAGTTTAAGATAGACAACTATGTCTTTTTTCTGCTCAACAACTTTCTTAAGTTCGCTGTGAAATCTTCCGCACACAGGGCAGTCAGGGTCAGTGAATACTATTATTTTTTTAGGCGCTTTTTTATCTCCGATAATTAAGGCGTTTTTCAGGGGAATTTTGCCTGTATCAACTCTTTTATCTCTATTAAGTTTTTTCAGCCTTTCGCTTGTCTTATTAACTCCGTCATTTACTTCAATAATTTGGACTTGTCCAGCTACTACGTATTTTTTTGAAAAATCTACATAAAAAAGCCCGCGCTGTCCCTTGTTTTCTATCGAGACTTCCCAGAGTCCTCTTACAGGGCTAATCTGGACATCCAGTATTTTTGCCTCCGGAACTTTTATCTTCGAAAGGATATTTTTAACTTCTGCATTATTTAATGTATGGCATTTTTTGCAGTCGCTCTCACAACCGCCTGAACTAAGCGCTGGAGTTGAATAAAAAACTGCCAGATAAAAAGTAACGGCTGATAATAAAAACAGGCATATGAAAATCTTATTTTTTTGTATATTCATATTTTGATTATATCAAAAAAAAACAATAAAATCCTGACATCATAAAGCGTTATTTATAGAAATGAGCTGGTCAATATTTTTATGCTATGATAGAACAATCCCATGAACAAACTTGTCATACAAGGCGGAAAAAGATTAAAAGGAGAAGTTGAGATAAGCGGGGCAAAGAACGCTGCGCTTCCTTCGATTGCATGCGCTCTTCTTGCTTCAGGTGAGAGCAGGATAAACAGAATCCCATGGCTTCGGGATGTAAAGACAATGGGAAGGCTGCTTGTTAACATGGGTGCGGAGTTTCAGCATGAAGAAGATAGTGTAGTTCTAAATACAGAAAAGATTAAACATTTAGAGGCTCCATATGAACTTGTCAAGGAGATGCGCGCGTCTGTGCTTGTTCTTGGTCCACTCCTTGCAAGATTCGGCAGTGCTAGAGTCTCTCTGCCCGGAGGATGCGCGATAGGCGCAAGACCAATAAATCTGCATCTGCTCGCTCTTGAAAAAATGGGGGCAAAGATAAAGCTCGAGTCAGGTTATGTGACCGCAACAGCAAAAAAACTGAAAGGCGCTTCAATATACTTTGATACCTCAACAGTAACAGGGACTGAAAATATCATGATGGCGGGAACACTTGCACAAGGCATTACAATTCTTGAGAATTCAGCCAGGGAGCCGGAAATTATTGATCTGGCAGACGCGCTTAATTCAATGGGAGCAAAGATTAAAGGAGCAGGTGAAGGCATCATAGAGATAGAAGGGGTTGACGAGCTTAGGCCGCTTAATCATACAGTAATTCCTGACAGGATAGAGGCAGGCACATTCATGACCGCAACAGGAATAACCGGCGGAGATATAACAATTAAAGGCTGTCGGCTTGAGCATCTGCATGCCCTAATTATAAAACTGGAAGCGGTTGGTCTTAAATTTGAACAAACATCAGATGGGGTGAGAGTGCACGGCAGTTCAAGACTTGCGGCAACGGATATAGAGACAGCGCCTTATCCGGGATTTCCAACAGATATGCAGGCTCAATTTATGGCATTAATGACTGTCGCAGAAGGCACGAGCATTGTGACAGAATCGATTTTTGAAAATAGGTTCATGCATGTGGCAGAGCTTATGAGAATGGGCGCTGATATAAATTTCAGGGGAAGCACTGCAGCTGTTAAAGGCGTAAGAAAACTAAGAGGGGCAAATGTCATGGCAACAGATCTCAGGGCAAGCGCTTCTTTGGTTGTTGCAGCGCTCAGAGCAGAAGGCGAGACAGTTATTGACAGGCTCTATCATCTTGAAAGGGGCTATGAAAAAATGGCTGAAAAACTTGTTGCTGTTGGAGCTGATGTCAGGATAGGAAAATAAAAGAGAGGTAAGACTTCTTACCTCTCTTTGGTTATTCTTGTACGCTTTAGAGCTTTTTTACGAGCAGCAATAGCTTTTTTCTTCTTCTTTACACTGGGCTTTTCGTAATGCTCCCTCTTTTTTATTTCTGAGAGTATTCCTTCTCTTTCGCACTGTTTTTTAAAACGCCTTAATGCATTTTCAAAAGAATCGTTCTCTTTTACCTTTACAGAGGGCATTAATGAATCCCCCCCTCTCTATATTGAAATTTTAAAAAACTGTTCTCACTCTTGTAAGGTGGACTAATTTAACAGTAAAATAAATATTATGTCAAGAATTCAGACGGTTTGGTTTACAGTGTGAAACTTATTATGTTAATATCAGAAAATCTTCATTCTAAGGATCCCAAAACTTATGTCAAAAAAATACGCTATAGGAATTGATATCGGAGGCACCAATCTAAGAGCTGCGCTGGTTTCAGCTAAAGGAGAGGCAGTTGAAAAAGCGAAAGAATCATCAGGGGGAGATATATTAGAAACTCTCCAGAAGATTATACAGCCTTTAATCAATAAAGAAGTTTTAGGAATAGGCATTGGTGTTTCAGGACTTCTTGACAGGAAAGATCGCATTGTTACATTGTCTCCGAATCTTCATTCAGTCGAAGGCATAGATTTCAGAAAGATCCTAAAAAAGCAGTTTGAGGTTCCTGTGTATGTTGAAAACGACGCAAATGCTGCGGCGCTCGGTGAAAAATGGATTGGCGCAGGAAAAGAATTTGATAATTTTGTCCTTCTAACCCTTGGGACAGGGATAGGAAGCGGAATAATCCAGAACAATAGGCTTGCTGATATTGCCGCTGAGATTGGGCATATGAGTATAAATGCAGACGGTGATAAATGTCCTTGCGGAAATTCAGGATGCCTTGAGTTGTATGCAGCGGCAAAGGCAATGGAATCAAAAGTGATATATGCAATTGAAAAGGGAACAGAAAGCCTTTTGAAGGAATGCTGCGGAGGCAGTTTTTATAAAGTTACAGGAGAGGACATCTACACTTACGCACTTGAAGGAGATAATCTTGCTAAGGAAATTCTTAGAGAAACAGGAAGATACCTTGGTGTGGGAATTGCAAATATAATAAACATACTGAGTCCTCAGGCGATAATACTTGCTGGCGGACTTACAGGCGCATGGAACATATATGTTCAGGAGGCTATAAAAGAAGCCTCCAGAAAAACATTACCCGGATTGTTCGAGAATGTTAAGATAATTCCATCCTTGCTTGGCGATGATGCAGGAATTATAGGTTCAGCAGGAATGGTTTTTGCAGAATTAGCAGTAACTAAGGGCAAAGATTGAGGAGAGTTTAATTAATGAAAACAAAGAAAAAAATATTTTGGGAATATACAGAGGCAATAATCACAGCCCTCATTCTTGCGCTTGTGATCAGGGCATTTGTAGTTCAGGCATTTAAAATCCCTTCAGGATCTATGATCCCGACTCTTGTTGTCGGAGACCACATTCTCGTAAATAAATTCATCTATGGAGTAAAGGCTCCATTTACTGATTATAGAGTCCTGAATTTCAAAAAACCGGAAAAAGGCGATGTAGTAGTTTTTAAGTATCCTGAAGATCCATCAAGAGATTTTATAAAAAGAATAATAGCAACAGAAGGCGATGTTATAGAGTCAAGGAATAAAAAAATTTATATTAATGACAAGCCTATGAATGAACCCTATGCGCAGCACACGGACGCTAATCTTCGTCCTATTGGAATTGAGCCCAGAGACAACTTCGGTCCTCTAATCGTTCCCAAGGATAAATTTTTTATGATGGGAGATAACCGCGACCAGAGCTATGACAGCCGCTACTGGGGATATGTTGACCTCAAGGATATTAAGGGTGAAGCGCTTATACTTTATTGGTCATGGGACAGTAATAAGAATTGGGTAAGATTTGAAAGAATCGGGAGGTTGGTAAAATGATGATGCTTAATGAAAGAGGCGGAGGATTTCTAAAGTTTCTGATAACTGCAGGAATTATTGCATTTGTGATCTATGCCGGAATTCAGCTTTTGATCCCATTTTACAACTACTCAGCATTCAAAACTAATGCAACGGAAATAGCAAGGGTAAGCCTTGGAAACCTTGAAAAAACAAAGGCCGAAATTTTTGAAAGTGCACAGGAACATAATATACCTGTCACAGAAAAAGAGATAGAGATTGAAAAAACAATAAAGGGTGTTCATGTGAAAACCGAGTGGAAATCAACCGTTGATCTTCTGGGAATATATCAACACACTTATGAGTTTAAAGTAGATGTAGAGGCTTGATTTGTTTACCGGGCTTATACTCGAATTAGGCGAAGTCGTATCTGTACAAAAAAAGGGCGGAAGCTCAACGCTTTCTTTAAAGGCAGACAAAGCTGCATCAGACACTGGGATTGGCGACAGCATTGCTGTAAATGGAGTATGCCTTACAGTTGTCGGTAAGAATAAGAATATACTTTCTTTTGATATTTCAAACGAGACTCTCGGAAGCACCAATCTGGGAACTCTCAAAAGCAGAGAACGGATTAATCTTGAGGCATCATTAAGCCCAAATTCAAAGATAGGCGGTCATTTTGTAACAGGACATATTGATGCAACAGGAACTATACGCTCAAAAACAAATTTTGGAGATATGCTAAAATTTGAAATAGCAGTTCCCAAAAATGTAATGAGATTTATTGTTGAAAAGGGATCTATTGCTCTGGACGGGGTAAGTCTTACAGTAGTTGATCTACTCAAAGACGGATTGACTGTTGTCATTATCCCACATACAGCAGAACTTACCACCTTTGGTTTTAAAAATGTTGGCGACACTTTGAATGTTGAGGCAGATATCCTTGGAAAATATGTTGCTAAATTTCTTGAAAAAGATGTCAACAGTGATGCAGGACTTATGAGCGCCTTGACTAAGGGTGGATTCACCGCGTAATACGATGGAAAAATATCAATTCAATACGATTGATGAGGCTGTTAAAGATGTTGCTAAGGGCAAAATAGTCATTCTTGTTGATGATGAGGACAGGGAGAATGAAGGCGATCTTTGCATGGCAGCGGAAAAAATCACACCTCAGGCTATAAATTTCATGGCTAAATACGGCAGAGGTCTTATCTGTCTTTCACTGACTTCTGAAAGAGTTGAAGAATTAAAACTTCAGATGATGACAGATGACAATACTTCATCTTTTGGAACAGCCTTTACAGTTTCGATAGAAGCAAAAAAAGGAGTTACAACCGGAATCTCAGCTTCTGACAGGGCTGTAACAATACTTACAGCAATAAACCCTAAAACCAGACCGGAAGATATTGCGAAACCAGGACATGTGTTTCCTCTAAGATCAAAACCCGGCGGAGTTCTGCAGAGGGCAGGACAAACTGAAGGCTCTGTTGACCTTGCCAGGCTTGCCGGACTTTACCCTTCAGGGGTTATATGCGAGATCATGAATGATGACGGCACAATGGCAAGGGTTCCGCATCTTATGGAAGTTGCAAAGAAGCACAACATGAAAATAGTGACAGTAAAAGACCTTATAGAATACAGGATGAAGACAGAGCATTTTGTGAGAAGGGCAGCGGTAACGAAGCTGCCTACAGAGCACAATGATTTCACTGCAATCGCCTATGCAAATGATCTGGACAATAATGTTCATATAGCATTAGTTAAGGGAGAAATACGACCGCAAGATGAAGTTCTTGTCAGAGTCCACTCAGAATGCCTTACAGGCGATGTTTTCGGTTCAAGAAGATGCGACTGCGGGGAACAGTTAAGCAAGGCTATGGAACTCATAAAAAAAGAGGGCAAGGGTGTAATACTATATATGAGACAGGAAGGAAGAGGAATAGGCCTTGTAAATAAATTAAAGTCATATGAACTTCAGGATAAAGGGCTGGATACAGTGGAGGCTAATATAAAACTCGGATTCAAGCCTGATCTCAGAGATTATGGGATAGGCGCTCAGATATTGGTTGACCTTGGAGTCAGAAAAATGAAACTTATGACTAATAACCCAAAAAAAATAATAGGACTGGAAGGCTATGGTATAAAAGTAGTTGAAAGGGTTCCTATAGAGATAAAACCTCATGAAAAAAATATTACTTATCTGAAGACAAAAAAGAAGAAATTAGGACATATTCTTGATAATGTATAAATATGCCAGAAAAATACATACTTGTAATTGATGATGGGGAACACGCAGAGAAATCTTTTTTAATCAACGCTTTTCCTTTTAGAATTGGGAGAATGGTTGATAATGATATTGCGTTTGAGGATAAAAGAGTTTCCAGATACCATTCAGAGATTTTTTTAGAAAATAATGAATATGCAATAAAGGATCTTAAAAGCCAGAACGGCACATTTGTAAACGGCAATAAAATAGAATCCTCAATAATCAAGCCTGGTGATCGGATTACAATCGGGGGCAATACCCTGCTCTTTGAGATCGAGAAAGACGAACTTTTTACTGAACACGACACATCTGATTTTAAAACAACAATAAAACCTGCCAAAGATATTATTCAGAGCGCTGCATCAAAAGAACCGGGAGATTCTTCTGTTGATATACTAAGGAAGCGCACTGAGATGCTAGGCGCTTTATATGAGATCAGCAAGGATATTCTCAAGGAAACAGAAATAGAGTCAATTTTAAACCTTACAGCTGATACTATCCTCCGGAATATCCGCGCTGAAAGAATGTTTGTGCTTATGAAAAAAGATGGAGAAGATTTAATAAAAGTTGTTTTTGCCAAAGACACAAAAGGAACTACGAAAAAACAGGATAAGCTTATGCTGAGCCAGACTGTAATAAACAGGGTCATGGATGATGCAGTTTCGCTTTTGGTTGCGGATGCAAAGACAGATACAAGATTCAAGGAATCAGAGAGTATTTTCCTCTATGGGATAAGATCTGCTATGTGTGTGCCATTACTCGGAGCAGAGAAGGTAAACGGTGCGATATATGTAGATATAAGAAATGCAAGCAGACAGTTTACCCACGAAGAATTGGATCTTTTAACTACAATCGGCAATCTTGCTGCAATCGGCATAGAGCAGACGGATCTTAGAAATAAAATAATAAAAGAAACAGAGGCAAGACAGAGCATGATGAGGTATCATTCTCCTCAGATTGTCGAAGAAATAATAAAAGGGAAAGGCGACTGTAAGGTAACTGAGAGAGTAATAACAGTGCTTTTCACTGATATTAGAGGCTTTACCCAACTCTCAGAGAAACTTGGCCCTGCAGAAACAGCAAGTCTTTTGAATGAATATTTTGATATTGTCACCGAGTCAGTTTTTAAATATAAAGGCAGCATTGATAAATTTATTGGTGATGCTGCTATGGCTGTATTCGGCGCTCCGTGCGATGATAAAAATTATACAGAGATGGCAGTAAGGGCAGCTATTGAAATACAAGAACAAATACAAAAACTGAACAAGATGCAGATAAGAATAGGCATAAATACAGGAACAGCTGTTATTGGCAACATAGGCTCTACTCAGAGAGTAGAGTATACTGCAATCGGAGATACGGTAAATATTGCATCAAGGCTCGAAAAGCTTGCGAAACCAGGTAAGATATATATCGGCGAGACAACATACGAAAAAATAAAAGGCATTTTTAATACTAAATCCATAGGCAAACAGAAGGTGAAAGGAAAAACAAAAGAGGTTAGTGTCTATGAGGTGCTTTTGACATGAATATAATCGCACATGGGAAAACAGACAAGGGATTAAAGAGAAGCCGTAATGAAGACAGTTTTATTGTTGATTCTGAACATAACCTTTTTATTGTTGCTGATGGAATGGGCGGACATGCCAGCGGTGATGTTGCTAGCTCTCTTGCAGTAGAGACAACACGGGATTTCGTGAAAAAAGCACTTGCTGACAGTGAGATAACATGGCCATTCGGAATAAACCAATCCCTTGATAGAGAGATCAATATTCTATCTTCAGGCATGAAGCTGGCTAACAGATATATATACAATGAATCAAAGGGCATGGGGACAACAATGGTAACAATGCTTATCTCAGGTTCAAAAGCATATATCTGCTATATTGGAGACAGCAGAGTTTACAGGATAAGGAATGGTAAAATTGAACAAATAACAGAGGATCATTCTCTTCTTGCAGAAGAGATAAAAAGAGGGACAATTACGCAGGAAGAGGCAAAAACAAACTCATTGAGACATGTAATAACAAGGGCGATAGGAGTTGGAACAGAGATCCAATGTGATTGTGCGGTTAATGACATAATAAGCGGCGATACATTCCTTCTTTGCAGCGATGGTCTTTCAGGAAAGCTTGAAGACCATGAAATGCTGGACATAATCACTAAAAACAGAGAACTTGATTATGCGTGCGATACGCTCATATCTGGTGCAAACAGAAATGGCGGAGATGATAATATAACTGCAATACTTGTAAGGTGCAATTAGCTATGGAAAAATTCGGTCAGTATTTATTGCTGGATAAGGTAGGCTCAGGCGGAATGGCAGAGCTTTTCAAGGCCAAGAAGCTTGGCATTGAAGGGTTTGAGCGCGTACTTGCCATAAAAAGAATCCTCCCTCATCTTTCCTCTGACGATGAGTTTATAGATATGTTCATTGCTGAGGCAAAACTTGTTGCGCGCCTTAGCAATAAAAATATTGCCCAGGTTTATGATTTCGGAAAAATAGCAGAGAATTATTTTATCTCTATGGAATACATAAGGGGGAAAGATCTTAGAGCTATCTTAAAAAAATGCAGAGACAAAGGAATTAAATTCCCTGTGCCTTTATCTGTTTTCATTGCAAAAGAAGTAGCCTCTGCGCTTAATTATGCGCATTCACAGAATGACAATATGGGCAGAAACCTGAACATAATTCACAGGGATGTAAGCCCTCAAAACATTCTTATATCATATGAAGGAGAAGTCAAGGTTGTTGATTTTGGAATTGCAAAAGCAGGCGCTCACTCAAAGACAACAACAGGAGTGCTTAAAGGAAAGCTTTCTTACATGTCTCCTGAACAGGCTTGGGGAAAACAGATTGACCACCGTTCTGACATTTTCTCTCTGGGTATAGTGTTCTATGAGATGTTGACAGGAGAGAGGCTTTTCAAGGGAGATTCAGAGTTGAATACACTTGAAATGGTCAGGCAAGCAAAGATTGAACCGTTGCCTTCAAAGATAAATACAGACCTTCCTTTAAAGCTTGAAGAAAAGCTGATGAAGGTTCTGGCAAGAGAACCAGATGAAAGATACCAGAGCGGGGCAGAGATGGAAAAAGATATGGCGGAGGAGCTTTTCAAGATTCTGAATACTGATCCTGCACTAAGCCTTAAGCAATTCATGCATGAGAATTATAAATCCGAGATTGAAGCAGAGCGTAAAACAGAGATGTCAGAAGAAACCGTAAGCATTGCTGCATTTGATGAAGCAGATAAGCTTTCAGCAGAACGAAGGAATGCAAGAAGAGGGACTGCAAGACCGGGTTCTGTTAAGGAAAAAAAGAGCATAATGCCTTATGTTTTTACAGTATTTTTGCTGGGTTCAATTATTGGTGGTTTTGCATTTTGGTATCGCGGCATCGAAAAAACATCTTCTCCTGAAGTTGCTCAGCCTCCTTTGCAATCTGCTTCTGAGACGACAAAACCTGCTGAAGGCAATGCTCTTGTCAACACACCAATTACTGAAAACAAAAAAGAAAAGATTGTTCCAACTCAGAAAGAAGAAAAAAATGCCAAGACAGATATTGCCAGCGGGCTGACAATCAATGCAAGTCCATGGGCAAATGTTTATATAGACGGGAAACCTTATGGTACAACACCTAAGACAATAGCTGATTTAAAGCCCGGAAACTACAAATTGAAGCTGGAGAATCCGAATTTCCCGCCATGGGAGACAAAGGTTAATGTTTCCAAAGCCGAGATAACAAAGATTGCGCACAAGTTTGGCGGTTTTGGTAAACTTATTATAAATGCAACGCCATGGGGCAATGTTTATCTTGATGGGAACCTGAAAGGACAGACGCCTTTGACAATAGAAAAAGTTTCTTCAGGGAAACATATTATCAAGATTGCAAGAGACGGATACATTGAATCAAGCAAGACTCTGGAGATAAAAGAAGGGGCAACGGAACAATTGAGCTTCAGTCTTGACAAGGGAGGCGACTAATGAGACCAAGCAGGCCAAAAGCAATGCAAAAACCGTTTTTATTTATATTATTGTTTTGTTTGTTATTTTGCATTATTTCTTCATCGTTATTATATGCTGACGAATACTCAGATGTTCTTGTGAAAGGAACATCTCTATATGAGAAAGGTGATTTTGATAAGGCAATACTTGAATTCAAAAAAGCCTTAAATATTTTGAAAGAAAAGCCTAATGACGAATCAAAAAATGATGCAATATTTACCGGTAATCTTTATCTTGGAATGTCTTATCTGGGGAAGGGCAAATCAACTCTTGCAAAAGAATCATTTAAGAATGCATTCAAGGCAGCTCCAAGCAGGACGCTCAGCGCTGAGCAGTATCCGCCAAAAGTAATATCTCTTTACAATGAGGTGGTCTCCCAGAACCTTGGAACAATCACAGTCAAATCAAATTCTCCTGATGCTGAGGTTTTTCTGGATGATACAAAAAAAGGGAATGCCCCTCTTGTTATGCGCAGTCTGCATCCCGGCACATATACTGTAAAAGTTGTATCTCAAAGCAACGAATATGTTAAAACAATCCAGTTAGCTCCAGGCAAAAACATAAATGTTATTGCTGATTTCCAGAGCACAGGTTCTATATCTGTTGTCTCAGATCCTTCTTCTGCAAGTGTTATGCTTGACGGCAAAATGGCGGGCGTAACTCCTTTAACTCTAAAGGATATAAATTCCGGCGAACATACTATTGTCATTTCCAAACCTGGATTTGGAGAGATTACACGGAAAGTCCTTGTCAACGGCAGGGAGATAGCAGATGTTAATGTAAAACTCGGCAATGCAAACTATATTCTCAAAATCGTATCAACACCTGATAATGCTGAAGTATTTTTGGATGATATATCAAAGGGCAAAACACCATTGATAATAGAAGATGTTGCGCTGGGTGTTCATAAGATCAGGATTATAAAAGATGGTTATGAGGATCAAAAAGACACAATTGAAATAAAAGGTTCTTTAACGGAAAAGGCATTTCGTCTTAATTCTTACACAGGAGGGCTTAATGTCAAGACTGATCCTCCTGGCGCAGAGATTATCATGGATGACAAAAATATTGGGATAACCCCGATGAGTATTACTTCAATCCCTGCAATTCAGCATATTCTAAAACTTAGAAAAGCAGGATACAAAGAAAAAGAAATAACAGTTATCGTTGCAAAAGACAAGATATCTGAAATAAACGAGATGCTTTTTGAAACTGATACACAGAAGCCTGAGATAATATTTGAACCTCCGATTAAAGCAATAAAAGAGAACAAAAACTTTATCAGGGCAAGGATTGTTGACAATCAGGCTGTTGGTGACGCTTCGCTGATGTTGAAGATACAGGGAGAAATGAATTATCAGAATATAAAAATGATAAACCCTCTAAAGGGAATATATGAGGCAATGATCCCTGAGCTTTATCTGAAAAAAGATGCAGTGCTTGAATATTACATATTTGCGTGCGACCTGCAGAACAATTGCGAAACATCAGGGAACAAAGAAACGCCTTACAGGGTCAAGATAATAAGTCTTGAGCCTTATACAGAGGGCTTTGTGCTTGATGTTGATGCTGAAAAAAACAGGATCACTATTTCCCTTGGAACTGTAGATAATGTTAAGAAAGAAGACAGATATATTGTTTTCAGAGCAAACAAAGAGCTCAGAGACCCGAAGACAGGCGAGCTTCTGCAGATAGAAGAAATATTTCTTGGAACGATTAAAGTTGCAGAACTTCTTCCAAGCACTTCCTATGCAATGGCAGAAGACCTTGTCATTCCGATTGCTAAGAACGACAGGATAAGAAAAAAAGTATCTGCACCCTCGGGAATTTCTACAGAAGGCATCCATGCAACAAAGATAGTTTTGAAATGGAGTCCGAACCGTGAGCCTGAAATAAAAGGATACAGAATATTTAAATCTTCCTCAAAAGACGGAAACTATCAAAAGATAGCAGATATCTCAGGAAGGGATAATACTTTATTTGAGGACTCTGATGATATGAAAGAAGGCCAGACATTTTTTTACAAAATAACTGCGTACAATATTTTGGATACTGATGGAATAATGTCAGATGTTTTTCAGGCAAGAACAAAAAAAGGCGTCCTTCCTCCAACAGATATAAAAGCTGATGGGATAAGAATACGCGAGGTGCATCTTGTATGGGATATTGCAAAACAGGATCCTGATATAGAAAAATATATAATTTACCGGGCAGAATCAGCAGACGGCAGCTTCATAGAAGTTGGCAATATTTCAAGGGACAACAATGATTTTATTGACAGAGAAGGACTTAAGGACGGGAAGACCTATTACTACAGAATAACAGGGAAAAGCAGATTTGGTTCATTAGGAGAATTCTCGAAAACAGTTGCTGCAAAAACAAAGGAGGGGCCTGCACCGCCTTCCAGCATTCGTGCATACAGCGGTATGGCAAAAAGCATAATGATACAGTGGGATAAACATGCTGATCCGGATGTCGCAGGATATGCGATATACAAGAACGAAAAGGAGTCAGGTGATTTCACTGAGATAGCAAGGACGAGCAAGAATCAATTCATTGATGCAAAAGGATTGATGGACGGAAAGAAGTATCATTACATTGTTGCCAGTTTTTATTCAATAAAAGACATTGAAATTTTAGGCGCTCTATCAAAATCTGTTTCTGCAGAGACAAAGAGGAGACCGAATGTCCCGAAAGATTTTTCTGCTGAAAGCAATCTTGCAAAAAAGGTTGTTCTTAAATGGAACAAGAGTGAAGAAAAAGATTTAACGGAGTACTGGATATACCGAGCTTCTGGAAATACTGTCGATGGCTCTCCATTTGTAAAAGTAAAGGCTGATAAAAATACATTTGTAGAGACAGATTTGAAGGATAACACAAAATATTCTTACGCGATAAGAGCAGTTGATTCAGACGGACTTGAGGGCGAGCTTTCGAGTATTGTAAGCGCTTTCACAAAATCTCTTCCAAAGCCTCCGACTGGGCTTAAGGCAGAATTTCGTGAAGGAAAGATACAGCTAAAATGGGATGCGAACAAAGAGAGCGACATCATAGGATATAATATTTATAAAAAGGGCTGGTTGAAAAATACCCTTATAGTAAACTCTAAGAATAATGCTGTTGATATAAAACTTGAAGACAAACCAAAATCAGTCAAGCTTAGTATAACGGCTGTTGATAAAGACAATATGGAGAGCGAACCATCTGAAGAAATAGAGACAGCTCTTCAGTAAGGAATAAAGAATCTAACATTTTCACTTTGCTCCATGGCTTACAAAAGTATAAAAGACTGGCCTGAGGAAGAGAGACCAAGAGAAAGACTGCTCAAACATGGAGCATCTGCTTTATCTGATTCACAGCTGCTTGCAATAATTCTTAGAACAGGCAGCGGTAAAAAAAGCGCGATTGACCTTGCGATTGAGATGCTTGATTTATTTAAAAGTCTTAAAAAAATCGATAATGCCTCAATAAAAGATTTCTCATCATTAAAGGGCATAGGCACGGCAAAGGCTGCTCAGATAAAAGCAGCCCTGGAACTTGGGAAAAGAATGCTTAGAGAAACTGAAGAGAAATGCCCGGTGTTTTCTTCGAGCAAGGATGTTTTTGCATTTTATCACCCAATGCTGGTTAATCTTAAGAAAGAGGTTCTTTTTTGTTCTCTGCTTGATGCAAAAAACAGGGCATTCAAGAATCACAGAATTTCAGAGGGCACACTCACCAGTTCGATGATACATCCTCGTGAAGCATTCAGGGATGCGATATCAGAGTCTGCTGCATCGGTAATCTTTGTTCACAATCATCCAAGCGGCGATCCAACTCCGAGCAAGGACGATATTGCTATTACCGAGCGGCTTGTAAAGACAGGGGAGATAGTGGGAATAAAAGTTATAGATCATGTAATAATAGGAGAAAACAAACACGCAAGTCTTTTGAGCGACGGATATATAAAATAAAAATAATTTTTGGATAAAAAATGTTTAGGGGGATTAGATGCCAAAGATCAAAAGAGCACTTGTCAGCGTATCAGACAAAAAAGAATTACCGGAATTTGTAAAAGGTCTCCATTCTCTGGGTATTGAGATACTTTCAACAGGAGGAACTGCAAGGGCTCTGCGTGATGCAGGAGTGCCTGTAAAAGATGTTTCTGACTACACAGGGTTTCCTGAAATGCTTGATGGCAGGCTTAAAACGCTTCATCCAAAGGTTCATGGAGGGCTGCTTTCGAGAAGAGACAACCCAAAGGATATGGAAGATATAAAAGAATATGGCATAGAACTTATAGATATGGTTGTTGTGAATCTTTATCCTTTTGAACGGACAATAGCAAAACCTGATGTAAAATTTGCAGAAGCAATCGAAAATATAGATATCGGGGGTCCGACAATGCTTCGTTCTGCTTCAAAGAATTTCAAGGATGTTGCTGTGGTTACTGACAGCAGTGATTATGAAAAAATTTTAAAAGAGATGAAGGAAAATAAAGGCGACATCAGTTATAAAACGAGGCTAGAACTTGCTATGAAGGTATTCAGACTAACATCAAAATATGACAATGCAATTGCAGATTATCTTACAAAGACAGCTGGTCAATGACTTATAGGGAGGCAGATAATAATCGATGAATATTCTTGTTATTGGCAGCGGAGGAAGAGAACACGCAATTGTTTGGAAGCTTTCCCAGAGCAGACGAGTTGACAAAATATACTGCTGTCCGGGTAATGCAGGAATAGCAGAGCTTGCAGAATGTATTGATGTTGATAACAATAATTTTGAATCTCTTGTTGGTTTTGCAAAATATGAAGGAATTGATCTCACAATAGTAGGTCCTGAGGCACCGCTTTCTAAAGGTATTGTTGATGTATTCGAAAAAGAAGGAAAAAAGATAATAGGACCTAATTTAAAAGCAGCACAGCTCGAGGCGAGCAAGGTTTTTTCAAAAGACATTATGAAACGCTATGGTATCCCGACAGCTGAATACAAGGTCTTTTCATCCTATCTGCATGCAGAGGATTACGTAAGAATGAAAGGGGCGCCTTTAGTAATTAAGGCTGACGGGTTAGCAGCCGGTAAAGGCGTTATTATCGCAAATACAGTTGATGAAGCATTAGATGGACTTCGTTTGATAATGAAAGACCGAGCATTCGGAGATGCAGGGGACCGCGTAATAGTTGAAGAATGTCTGGAAGGTGAAGAGGCATCTTTCATGGCTTTTACTGACGGCAATGTTATTCTGCCGATGGTTAGCTCACAGGATCACAAGAGAATTTTTGATGATGATAAAGGACCTAATACAGGCGGGATGGGAGCATACAGTCCTGCTCCTGTTGTAACAAAAGAACTTGAAACAGTAATAATGGAAAAGGTAATGCGGCCTACAATAAAGGGGCTTCGTTCAGAAGGCATAAAATTCAAAGGGATTCTTTATGCAGGATTGATGATTAAGGATAACCAGCCGAAAGTTCTGGAGTACAACTGCAGATTAGGAGATCCCGAGACCCAGCCTGTTCTAATGAGACTAAAGACTGACCTAGTTGATATAGCTCTTGCAATAGCTGATGAGAAGCTGGGACTTATCGATCTTGAATGGAGCGCTGATGCCTCTGTATGTATTGTTGCAGCATCAAAGGGATATCCGGGGTCTTATGAAAACGGTAAGATAATTAACGGCTTAGATGATGTAAAAAAGATGGATAATACATATGTATTTCATGCAGGAACGTCATTTAACAATAATAAAATTACAACATCTGGCGGAAGAGTCCTTGGGATAACAGCTCTTGGAAATGATATAAAAGATGCAAGAGACAGAGCTTATGAGGCTGCTCAAAAGATTCACTTTGACGGAATGCATTACAGAAAAGATATTGCCAACAGGGCGCTTAAAAGATAATAAAATTCAGAAGAGCTGCAAGGAGGTAATTTTATGAAGCCGCAGGTATTGATATTGATGGGGAGCGATTCTGATATGTCAGTCATGGAGCACACAGCAAATGTATTGGATGAATTTGGCATTGCATTTAGCATGACTGTGGCTTCTGCTCATCGTTCTCCTAAAAGAGTTGTAATGCTCACGAAAGAAGCTGAAGATAACGGCGTCAATGTAATCATTGCAGGCGCAGGCGCGGCAGCTCACCTTGCAGGAGTAATCGCAGCGCATACAATACTCCCAGTAATAGGCGTACCTATAGACTCATCTCCTTTGCAGGGATTTGATTCATTATTCTCTATTGTGCAGATGCCTCCCGGAGTTCCTGTTGCAGCAATGGCAGTGGGAAAGGCTGGAGCAAAGAATGCAGGGATACTTGCAGCTGAGATAATAGGGATAAAAGATAAAAATATTGCTGAAAAACTGAAAAAATATAAAAAGAAGATGGAAGAAAAAATTGAGAAAAAGGCTGAGGATTTGAACGCCAAAAAATGAAAATTCATCTGGACTGTTATCCTTGTTTTTTAAAGCAGACAAACATTGCATCAAGACTTGGCACCAAGGATGAGCAAAAGAGAGAAAGAATTTTAAAGAGGGTAATAGAGGAAATATCCGAAGTTGATACCTCAAAGACCCCTGCTCATACAACAACCTTTCTTCACAGAAAGATACGTGATCTAATTGGTTTAGATCCGTTTAAAGATATAAAATCTGAATATAACCAGATAGCGCTCAGGCTGTATCCTTTCCTGAAAAAGCAGGTTGATTTGAGTCCTGACCCTTTATGGACCGCAGCAAGACTTGCTATTGCAGGCAATGTTATAGACTTCGGCATATTCACATCGGTGGATATAGAAGGAACAGTGGACATAGCATTAAACTCCTCAATAACTGTTGACGACTATTTTGACTTTAAGAATGAGATCATGGAGGCTGAAAAAATTCTTTATCTCCTTGATAATGCAGGCGAAATAGTTTTTGACAGGATTCTTATCGAGACGCTTCTTTCTCTTGGCAAAAATGTTACTGCTGTTGCAAAGGGTTCAGCTGTGATTAATGATTCTACAATAGAAGACGCAAAGGAAACAGGACTTGTTGATGTCTGCAAAGTGATAGATAACGGCTGTGATGCCGTAGGGACAATTCTTGAGTGGACATCTAGAGAGTTTCAGGACATTTTTGAAAACGCACCGTTTGTGATCAGCAAAGGACAGGGAAATTTTGAGACCCTCACAGGCACGAAAAAAGAAATATTTTACCTGTTTCAGTCCAAGTGCGATGTTGTTTCTAGAGAACTGGGATTATCTAAAAGTTCTATGCTTCTGAAGAAGTCCTGAAAGGTTTCTGTTTATCTTCTCTCCCTTGTGTTGTCTCTTCCTCTTGAAGAAGAGGAACGCTCTTTTTTGCTGAAAGGCTTGGCTTCGTTAACAACAATTTCCCTTTCCAGAAAACTGCTGCCGTTCAGAGTTTCAATGGCTTTTTTTGCTTCCTCATCTGTGTTCATCTCAACAAAACCAAATCCTCTTGATCTGCCGGTTGCACCGTCCTTTATGAGCTTTGTTGCAACAACCTCTCCTGCTGATGAAAAAAACGTTTTCAAATCTTCCTCTGATGCCTGATAAGAGATGTTTCCCACATACAGCCTTTTACCCATTCTTCCTCCAAAAAAAGAAAATCCCAGAACATATGCCCTGGGGAATATCGATATATAATTTAATATTTCAACATACTATCTCTGAACTATGACTAAAATATGCCAGCAATTTATATGTTTGTCAAGACCCCAAAAAGCTAAATGTCAAAAAAAAGATAGACCTAATTACAAGTGTATAGTTTATGTAAATGATATGCTATAATTATTTATAAAGTTGTAGATATATTAGATGTCAGGAATTAATTTATAGTGCATTAATAAGAGGCAAGTTGTTATGTCTATGACATTAAATTACAAGAAAAATTCTTTTTTCAAACAAGCATAAATACTGCTTCTGTATTTTAAGAAAAACCATCCTGTTAGGAGGATGAATGGAAAAAGGTAGAGTCATTGTCATAGACGACAGCCCCACAGTAAGAAAACTTGCTGAACTCGTACTTACAGAAGAAGGATATAAAGTCTATTCTGCAGAAAATGGAGAAGACGGCATTAAGCTTGCAGAAGAGGTTCTACCTTCAGTGATACTGGTTGATTTTATAATGCCGCGAATGAATGGTTACCAGTTTTGTAAGATGGCAAGGTGCAACCCATTCCTCAAAGATGTTCCTATAATCCTGATTACAGCAAAAGGGGAGGATGTCGGAGAAAAATTTACTGAGAAATTCGGTGTGGTTGATTATTTTATCAAGCCGTTTCAGCCTGAGCAGCTTGTAGAAAAAGTAAACTCTTTAGTTAATGCGCAGCAAAAGGCAGAGGCAGAAGCTCAGAAAAGCGCTCAAGACATTGCAGCAGAACAGCCGGAAGAAGGTGAGACAGAAAAACGTTTCTCAGTTAATATCAGCGAAGATATTGACAGGATTCTCAGAAGATATTTTTACAAGGAATTTCCATCGATGCTTCAGAAAAGTATTTCTGATATTCTTAAGCAGACAGGCGTTATCAAGACAACTGATATAACAATTTCAGGAAATCTTGCTGAATTCAGCCTTTTTGATATACTTCAGCTTGTTGACACCACAAAATCAACAGGAAAACTTTCTGTTTTTTCATCTGCACTAAGTTCGGAAATATTTTTTGATAAGGGCAGTATATTTTATGCTTCTACCAGCAAACAGGGTGTAAGTTTTCTTTCCGGAGATGTGTTGGAAAAGAGAATAAATATATCCAAGGAAGATTTTAATAAGGCATATAAATTATCAAAAGATACGGGGATACCAATACTCAGGGCATTTGTCAAGGAAGGCATGGTAACAGAAGATCAGATAATGTCCATACTTAGTGAAAAAACATATGATGCTATATATTCTGCTATGGAACTTGAGTCAGGCAATTTCTTTTTTGAAAAAATGCCGATACCAGAACATTTTTCTGACATAAAAATAAGGATTAAGGCTTCGCAGCTTATACTTGAGGGGGCAAGACGTGTTGATGAACGCAAATTTGCAGCCAAAATGTTTCAGGATAATAGTATTGTATTCATAAGACTTATGACTGATGTAGGTATGGAAGATCTTAATCTTGATAAAGACGAATTAAAGGTATTTTCACTAGTTGACGGGAAGAGAACGATTAATGATATAATTAGAGCAAGCAGTATAGACGAACATGAAGCAAAGAGAATTTTTTATACATTGACTAAAGTAGGGATTTTAAAGAAAAAGTAGGGTTTAACCCATTAAGGAGGATTAAATGGCAAAAATTCTTATTGCCGAAGACAGCCCGACAGACATTCAGTTTGTTAAGTCTGTGTTGGCCAATACAAATCACAGTGTGGTAGTAGCTATGGATGGAGAGGAAGCCGATCGTATGATAAGGAGTGAACCATTTGACCTTATAATTCTTGATGTTGTAATGCCAAAGAAAAATGGCTTCCAGATATGCAGGGATATAAAAAAGGATGAGAAATTGCAAAAGATCCCTGTTATAATGCTCACGTCAAAAGACCAGGCAAGCGATAAGCTCTGGGGACAGAAACAAGGAGCAGATGATTATCTTACAAAACCCTGTGAGCCAAAAGACCTATTGCTTGCTGTAAAAAAATACCTGGGTTAGTGGAAAAACAACAAGAACAGGAACAAGAATCCCACGCACAAGCTACCTATTGTGTATTTAAGGTAGGCGAAAAAGATTTTCTTTTGCCAGTTGAACTGGTGAGAGAAGTTGTGGATATATCCGCAGTTTTTCCTGTTCCGACAGCTCCTGATTATATTTACGGAGTTGTTCCGGTTCGAGGCAAGGTAATCCCTGCAGTTGACCTTTCAAAGGTTTATTCAACTGGGAAATCTAAATCAATAGATATGCGTTTAGTTATTGTTGAGGTTGAGTTAGAGTTATTAAGGGAAGTTGTAAATGAAAATATTGGCTTTGTATCCAACGGCCTGCCATATTTTGTAACATTCAGCGCTGATATCCCGGCTGACGATGTAATAGATGTAAAAAATTTTTTCAGGACTTTCAGAATAAAGGAAGCATAATATGCCTGAATTCGATCGTTCAGAACTTCTTGAATATTTCCTGGCAGAGGCAGATGACCACATAAGCACACTAGACAGAGGCATCTCAGAGCTTGAATCAAATCCTGACAGCAATGTAGTAATAGAGGAATTATTTAGGGCAGCGCATACCCTAAAAGGCGCTGCTGCGCTGGTTAAGCTTGATACAACCAGCAACATAGCACACAAAATGGAAGATATCTTAGAGGAATTAAAAGAAGAAAATATAAGGCCTGACAAGAGGATTTTGGATTTGCTTTCTCAGATACTCGATGTGTTAAAGGCGCTTATACATGATATTGCTGACGGCAGGGCGGAGAAGCCTGAATTGGAAGATGATGTATCAAATATGATAGAGGATGCTCTTGCAAAGGAAAGAGCTGCTTCTGAATTATCACAATCTCAACCTATAGCTGTTGAGCCATTGCAGCAAGAAGCTGCTGATGTTTCTGATACTCCTATTCTTGCAGTTCCAGAAAAACGCGAAGCAATAGGAAGAAGAAAGGAAGACTTTGAATTCTTTTCAGGCAATTTCATCAAGGTGGATGTGCGCAAAGTTGAAACAATGCTGAATATTATTGGTGAAATAACTGTTAAGAAAAATTATTTGTTTCAGAAAACAAAAGAGACAGAAAAAGTATCTGATGAAATATTTTTTGCCGGTAAAAGACTTCTGGAAGAGATAACTAATTTTTCGGAAAAATACGCATATGCAATGCCTGGATATATAAAGTATATAGATCCGTTGCTTTCAGAGTTTGGGGAGCTTGAGTTTGACAGATATGATGAGCTTAATCTTTTTTCAAGAAAACTTCAGGAAATAACAAATGACATAACAGAAGCCCTTAAGGAGATGACGATTTTTTTCAACTCATTCAATGATGATGTTTCAAGCATTGAGACCATGGTTAATTCTCTCAGATCTGATGTTTCTGATATGAGAATGATAAATATCGGCAGATTGTTCCAAAGATTCTCCAAGTCTGTAAAGGATATGGCAAAACAATATAACAAAAAAGTGGAACTTCTGCTTTCAGGCGGAGATACAAAAATTGACAAGGTAATTTTTGAAAGATTGTTCGACCCTTTAATGCATATCATAAGAAATTCCATAGCTCATGGAATCGAAAGCCCTGAAGAACGTGTCCAGAAAGGCAAAAAAGAAGAAGGGCTTATTTTCATGTCTGCAAGGCGAGAGGGCGCTAATGTAATTATAGAAGTTAATGACAATGGCAGAGGGATCGACAAAGAAAAGATATTTAATGAGGCTGTTAAAAGAGGACTGCTGAAATCTACCGATAAACCAACAAGAGAAGAAATTCTTTCAGTTATATTTACTCAGGGTTTTTCTACATCAGAAACAGCTGATATGACATCTGGAAGAGGTGTTGGTATGAACATAGTACGAAGGCGTGTTGCAGCAATCAATGGTATTCTTGAAGTTGATACTGAAGAAGGCTGGGGCACCACTGTAAGGATAAAAGTTCCTTCTTCCCTTGCAATCACAAATGTGATAGTTTTTTCTTCAGGGAAGATGGAGTTTGTTATGCCGGTAAGTCTTATTGATGAAATAATGCAGATTGATGTTACCTTCAGCCATGAAGGTGAAGCGCATATGATGAATTACAGAGGTTCGGATATTATTGCAAAGAATCTTTCTGAAATTTTAGGTCTTGTTGAAAAAGCTGACAATTCTGATAAGCCTGCTCTTATATGTAATCTTTCCAACAGAAAAGTAGGTCTTATTGTAGATTCGATAATTGGACAGGAAGAAACAATCATAAGACCTATGAACCGTTTCCTTGCAGGGCTTCCTCTGTATGCCGGCTCAACGATATCGGGAGATGGAAGAGTTAGATTAGTACTTAACCCTACAAGGATATTCGAGGAAGAAGTACAGCCGACAGTAATGATGCCCGAAAAGGTTGCTGATGAATACCAAGGCAAACATGTGCTGATTGTGGATGATTCATTGAGCGTAAGAAAATATATATCTATGTTCCTTGAGGCAAGAAAATTCAAAGTTCACAGTGCAACTAATGGATTGGAGGCTCTCAATATACTCGAGAGCTCAACAATAGACATGGTTATTACTGATCTTGAGATGCCTGTAATGCACGGATACGAACTAATAGACAGGATTAGAAATATAGAAGAACTGAAAAAAATCCCCATCATAGTGCTTACATCAAGAAGCGCTGAAAAACACAAAGACAAGGCTATTCAGGCAGGAGCAAATGATTTTCTGGTCAAGCCATTTGATGAAAAGTCATTGACAGGCATGCTTAGCAAATATCTTTCTGTATCTGCCTAAATTTGCAATACACTTACCCGTATACAGCACATTAGCTTTGTTTAGTTTAAAAATATTGATTATTGCAGAACAAAAAATAAGGAGCGGTTTTGCCGCTCCTTATTTTTAATATTATTTTAAGTCTGTCTGACTCTATGCACCAGGAAGTTTAAATTTTGTGGTGAAAGACATGAGTTTAACAGATGTATCTGAGAGCGAACTTGCGATATCTGAGAAATCACGCACCAGCTTTAGAACTCTAAGCGAAACTCTGTTAACCTCTTCCATAGATGTAACAACTCTAGCGGTAAGTATTCTCTGACCTTCAGCAGAGGTGTCAATTTCGGAGATGATTCCTCCGATATTCTTTATTGTATCTTCAACCTCTTTGAAGACGTTTGCTGTATCAGTTGCCATCTTTGTTTCTGATTCAACATAGCTTGTTTCTTGCTCAAGATGCTTTGTAACCTCATTAGATTCAACCTGAATTGAGTTGATTATGTCACCAATCTGTTTTGTAGCTTTTGAGGATCTTTCCGCGAGGTTTCTGATTTCCTCAGCGATAACAACGAACCCCTTGCCCTGTTCACCTGCGCGTGACGCTTCAATAGAAGCATTAATTGCAAGCAAGTCCGTTCTGTTTGATATCTCAGTAATGAGCTGTGATATTGTGCCAATCTCCATAAGCTTTTCCGAAAGGTATTTCATACGTTTGTTAATAGCCTGAATAGTAACTCTGATAAGCTGTATACCGTCAATAGACTCAAGCACAGTCTTGTTGCCTCTGTTAATTGATCCAATAGCTTCCTGAGATATTTTCTGTGCAGTTTTGGTTTTATCTATAATAGCAGCTGACGATAAAGACGCTTCATCAACAGCGCCTGCAGCCTTTTTAACTTCAACCATCTGCTTTTCAGCATCCTGCTCCATCTGTTTTAGAATGCTGAGAATTCTAAGTCTTTCCTTGTTCATATCTTCAACAGAATTTTTAACCCTGACGATAAGGTCAGAAAGACCCTCGATCATAAGATTAAATGCGTCTCCTATTGAACCGAATATGTCAGGAGAAACCTCAGCTTTCTGTGTTAGATCTCCTTCAGAAGCTGTACTAAGAAGCGTTAGGAAGTGAACGATATTTTCCTGCATACGCTTTCTTTCTTCGTCAGTTTGAATGAACTGGACTATCCTGTCCATCGAATCATTGAATGCTTCGGCAATGTCTGTAAATTCGTCATTTGTCTGTATATTAATTCTTTCCTGATAATTACCTTCTTTAATATGACCCATAACTTTTTCGATCTTATTAAGAGGACTTACAATAATTCTTCTTACCCAGAAAACATTTAAAGCCAATATGAATATAAGACCCAAGCCTCCGCCAATAACAATAGGATATGATTTAATAATTGCCGGAATGTCAAGCAGAGGAACGCTGATTGCTATTACTCCTCTGATGTCGCCTTCCTTGTAACCAAATGCCTTTTGATCGCCGTATTTTTCAATAACCTCTTTTGGAGCGTCTTCTACCTTACCATGGCATTTTAAACATGATTTAGCTACAAAAAGCGGCTGAGAATAACGATATACCTTAGTTTCAAAAGCTTCTGTATAAGCTAGTTTTTTATTCTTTTTGAATTCAACTATTGAACCGAGTTCAAAACCATCAGGCTTATTAAGAGGGTTTCTGTACTCATCACTGGTAACCCTGAATGTTGTGCCTTTTGTGATTTTTGAATAGATTTTTGCAAGTTCCCTTGTTGCAAGCGCAGGGTTTTTTGAATAATATGCCTGAGTGACATTTGTGTTTTTGTCTTTTTTTGAAGTGAATTCAACTTTTGCAAGAAAATCCTGAAAATCAGGGTGCAGATTATTAACCCAGACAACCCCGGTGTTTGCAACCCAGGCTCTGAATGCAACAACTTCGTCAGCAACTGCTATAGCTGAATTTCGAAGTTGTATTTTATAAAGAGTATACCCAGTGTATCCAAAGATAGCCAAAACGAATATGGATGATATGACATAAACTATCATGAATTTTTTCAGAAGATTTTTTCTTTGAGTAGTTTTGGTTGTCTGAACAGTCTGTTTTTTCATTGCGCCTCCAGTATAAATGCTTCTTTATTTTTTATAAATTTAAATGATTCGTTAATTATATTTTTTAATGGTTGAGTTTGATATTTTAGACAAACAAGTGCAGTCTTGGTTAAAACATGGCTGGCAAAACATAAATTGGCGAAATCTATATTGTTCAGATTCCCTCCCTATGGTTAAAGATTAACCCAGTAAATGCTTTATTGTCAAGTGGTTGTAAAGTTTTTTTAAGCTAAAACAGCACATTTTTTAGAAAGCTTTGAATAAGGCCATAAGATAAATTTAATACACTATTTCCAAAGATGACATGATACTAATCTGCTGTTAATATTGCGCAGTTCAGGGACAATATTGTCACATGGTTCAAATTTTTTTGGACATCTTGGATGAAATGGACAACCAGGAGGAATATTAATAGGACTTGGCACCTCTCCGTCAACCAGGGTCTTTTTGTCAAAGACAGGGTTAATGCCAGGCGCTGATGAAAGCAAAATCTCAGTATAAGGGTGCAAAGGTTTTTTGAATAAATCTTCTGTTTTTGCATGTTCGACAATCTTCCCGAGGTACATAACTGCAACATCATCACTGAAATAATTAACAATCTTAAGGTCATGGCTGATGAATAGAAATGCGATTTTTGTTTTGGCCCTTAATTCCTGCAGGAGATTGATCATCTGTGCCTGAATGGACACATCAAGTGCTGACAATGGTTCATCAGCAACAATAAGCTTTGGATTTACAGCAAGCGCTCTGGCAATGCAGATTCTCTGTCTCTGCCCGCCGCTGAACTCATGCGGGTAACGGCTGAGAACATCAGGATTAAGCCCGACATTCCTTAGTAAATCTGCAGATGCATTTTTAAGCTCATTTTTTTGAACCAGGTGATGTATTTTTAATGGTTCTGATAAGGTATCAAAAACTGTTCTTCTTGGATTGAGAGAAGCAAACGGATCCTGAAATACAATCTGCACTGATCTTCTGAATGCCTTAAGAGAATTCCCATTCAGTCCTGAGATGTCTTTTTCATTAAAAAATATTTTCCCATCACTCGGAGGAGTAAGTTTTAGCACAAGCCTTGCGACTGTTGATTTTCCACATCCGCTCTCGCCGACCAGTGCAAATACCCTGTCAGGCTGTATGGAGAAATCAATGCCGTCAACTGCCTTTAAAATTAGATGGCTTCCAGCAATTTTTTTCTTAACTTCAAAATATTTTTTTAGTCCTTCAACTTTTAAAAGTTCCATGGTCTCAATTGATCTCAGATGCTCTTATGCATCTTACCAGGTGTGATTCATTTGAATTTTCAAATAATTTAAGCTCAGGTTCTTTAACCTTGCATTCAGGTATAACAAATCTGCATCTATCAGCAAATTTACAGCCTGGAGGCATATTGTCATAGTGAGGAACAGACCCTGGTATCGGGTTAAGCGGTTTCCCCTTTTCTTTTGGAAGTGAATCAAGCAGTCCTAGTGTATATGGATGCCGCGGCCTGCTGAATAGTGTTCTTACGTCTGCAAGCTCAACAATTCTTCCTGCGTACATTATTGCAACGCGTTCTGCGTTTTCTGCAATGATCCCAAGGTCATGGGTGATAAGGAGTATTGACATCTTTTTTTCATCTTTTAATCTATTTAGTAGAGCAAGTATCTGAGCCTGTATTGTGACGTCGAGCGCTGTTGTCGGCTCATCAGCTATGAGCAAAGCAGGATTGCATGCAATAGCCATTGCGATCATTACTCTCTGTCTCATCCCTCCTGACAACTGATGAGGATACTCCTTGAGCCTTATTTCGGGAGAAGGTATTTTTACGTATTTCAATAAATTCAACGACCTGTCAAGAGAATCTTTTTTGGAAAGTCCAAGATGTGTGGTCATTACCTCAGAAATCTGATACCCGATCGTGAGCACAGGATTGAGCGATGTCATTGGTTCCTGAAATATCATTGCAATCTCTTTCCCTCGAAGTTGTCTCATTGATTCTGCATCAAGGCTGAAAAGATTTTGTCCTCTGAAATCAATAGTTCCTTCGGTATATGCATTGGAAGGAAGAATACCCATTATTGATAGCGCTGTAAGACTCTTTCCGCATCCGCTTTCGCCAACCAGACCGAAGACCTCAGACTCTTTAATCTCAAAAGAAGTATTGGTTATGACATTCACCGGAGATTTTGTTGTTCTGAATAAGACATTGAGAGATTTTATTTCAAGCAGGGTCGCTGCTTTTTGAGTCATCTAATTTCTAGATTCCCTTTTTCTTAAGGATGTGCAGATATGACTGTGCTTCTTTGAGGTTAGGCATCCGCTTAAGCGCATTTTCCCATTCCTGGATTGCACGATCAGTAAGCCCATTCATGTGATATGTCAGTCCAAGCTGTACCCATGCCTGTCCATAATTAGGATTAATTTCTTTTGCTGTTGTGAAGTGTTTTGTGGCTTCTTCTTTAAGACCTTTTCCCCTGTATGCAACTCCCAGTTTTGTATGTACATCAGCAAGTTTTGGATGCAATTTAAGCGCCTTGTTGTATTCTTCAATTGCCTCGTCAATAAGACTGAAATCATAGTAAATATTGCCCAACTTAAAATGCTCATTGGCAAGCTTCCCAGCTACAAAAGGATCCAGTGAAGTTGCTGTTGGATGCGCAATATGAGCTGCTTTTGAAAAAACCTCCTGTGCTTTTATGAACTCACCCAGATCATTGTATGCTATTGCCAGATTAAGAGAAGCCTCGGTGTATTTAGGGTTTATAACAAGAGATTTTTTAAAACAGTCTGCAGCTTCTTTGACGCTGCCTTTCAAGTGCAGGATTATCCCTAGTTTGTTCCAAACATCTGCATATTGGGAATTTAGCTTTATTACTTCCCTTAAAATGCCTTCTGCCTCGGCGTAGTTGCCGCTCTCAAATAATTCAATGCCGTGTTGATGGAGTTCCTGAATATCTGTAGGATTAAGACTCATAGTAAATTAAGTATATTTGTTCAGGGAATCTTTGTCAATAATCTGTATTTATTTGGGATTACAGAGCGCTTGACTAAAGAATTCTTATGAATTACTCTAACTCATAATTACATAATTAATTGGGCGTCAGCTGTTGGTTTTTTGTTGATGACCTATTTTAGGAGGGATTAATGCATTTTTCCACGATGTTGATACCAACACTTAGAGAAGTTCCTGCTGATGCTGAATCAATCAGCCATATTCTTATGCTCAGAGCGGGCTATGTCCGTCAGCTTGCTGCAGGACTTTATATATATTTACCGCTTGGATGGAAGGTTATGCAAAAAATAAACAAAATTCTTAAAGAAGAAATGAACGCAATAGGCGCACAGGAAATTTCAATGCCTATTCTTCATCCTGCTGAGATATGGCAGCAGACAGGAAGATGGTCTGATATCGGGGATGAGATGTTCAGACTCAAGGACAGAACAGGACGAGAGATGTGTCTTGGAATGACACATGAAGAGATCATGACATGGCTTGCATCAGGAGAGATACGTTCATACAGAGATCTGCCTCAGATGTGGTATCAGATACAGACCAAACTAAGAGACGAGGCAAGGCCAAAGAGCGGGATACTGAGAACAAGAGAATTCCTAATGAAAGACAGCTACAGCTTTGATGCTGATGAAAAAGGGCTCGAAAAAAGTTATCAGCTTCATGCAGATGCATATCACAAAATATTCAAACGCTGCGGACTTAAATTTTATCAGGTTGAATCAGATCCCGGAATGATGGGCGGCGCAGGGGCGCATGAGTTTATGGCGCCAAGCCCTGCCGGCGAGGATGAGGTTGCCTTGTGTGATTGCGGATATTCTGTAAATGTCGAGCTCGCAGTATCAATATCTCCCAAAATCAAATTCGAAGACTGGAAATTCGAGGAGATATATACGCCTGAGAAACGCACTATCATAGAAGTTTCGAACTTTTTAAAAACAGGCCCTGAATATTTTATTAAAAGCATACTTGTAATAAGCGACAATGGCCCGGTGCTTGCACTGGTGAGAGGTGATCAGGAATTACACGAGAAAAAACTCATGAAGATTATAGGACAACACAGACCAGCGCAAAAAACAGAGGTAAAAGAAATCCTTGGTGTTGAGGCAGGATTTATCGGCCCTTTGAATCAAAAAGTTCGAATAGTCGCTGATTCATTGCTAAAGGAAGGATGTTATATAACCGGAGCAAACAAACAGCACTATCATGCAAA
Source organism: Nitrospiraceae bacterium (assembly GCA_021373015.1). Taxonomy (NCBI): domain Bacteria; kingdom Pseudomonadati; phylum Nitrospirota; class Nitrospiria; order Nitrospirales; family Nitrospiraceae; species Nitrospiraceae bacterium. The sequence goes on along the minus strand of JAJFTJ010000020.1, from coordinate 25,273 downwards.
AGGAATCAGACCTGAAAAAGATTTTAAAGCAGAATGGCATGATATACATCTGGCAAAAGACGGCGATACATGTGTAAAGTGCAATAAAAAACTCAGGATTGAAAAATGCATTGAGATAGGAAATATATTCAAGCTCGGCACAAAATACTCTGTGCCTTTAAAGGCAGTGTATCTTGATGAGAGCGGCCAGGAAAAACCTATTATTATGGGAAGCTATGGAATAGGTCCTGCTCGAATTGCTGCTGCTGCAATAGAACAGAACAATGACAAAGACGGGATCATCTGGCCGAAGAGCATTGCTCCATTTGATGTTCAGATACTGCCATTGAATGTAAAAGACGAAAAGACTATGGAAATTGCTGAGAAGTTTTATAAAGATTTAATGAAAAGCGGAGTCGAAGTATTGATGGATGACAGGGATGAAAGACCGGGAGTGAAGTTCAAGGATGCTGATTTAATAGGTATCCCTATTCATATCATCATCGGCGAGAAGAATCTCAAGGAAGGACTGGTTGAGATAAAAGACAGAAAGACAAAAGAGACAAAGAAGATAAAAGCAGAAGAAGTTGCTAAATTCTTTTCTGCCTGAACTTGTCTTTTCCAAATATTATCAGAAAAAGCAATGCTGATGAAAATGCAGTAATTGAGCCATAGTAAAAAGTTGCCTGAGGACCGTATTTATCCCACAGATAGCCGGCGACAACACTTGCAGGAAAGACTGCGAGTCCCACAAATGTGTTATATATCCCATAGCCTGTTGCAATAAATTTCTCCGGGATAATAGTTCCGAGATACGCCCTTTGCACTCCTTCTGTCATACCCATGAAAACACCATATAGAATAAATAATCCCCATATGTGTTTTTGTTCTGAAGCTGCAGCGAACCCCCAATAAACACATCCAAAAAGAATGAATCCCGCAAGCATGACTCTTTTTCTGCCAATGCGGTCTGATAAAATGCCTGCAGGAAGAGAGGTCAATGCATACACAAGATTAAATGTCAGATAAAGAATCGGGATATGCGTTTCTTTTACGCCGATGTTTGAAGCCCTGAGTATCAGAAAAACATCGCTTGAGTTGCCAATTGCAAACAGGGTTGTTACTAGAATAAATGCCCTATATCTCCAGTCAAAATCTTTTAATGAGAATTTCGGGATTTTGCTGGCAGTGTGTGCAGCTTTTTTCTCTTTGATAAACAAGATGATTATCAAAACTGCAATTATTCCCGGTATCATCGAAAGCCAAAAAACAAGGCGGTAATTGCCTGAAAAAAGCAAAAGTATGATAAAGGCTATTGCAGGGCCTGCGACTGCGCCAAGGGTATCCATTGCCCTATGGAACCCAAATGATCTGCCGAGGTTTTTTTGCAGAGTGGACTCTGCGATTATTGCATCTCTTGGAGCGCCTCTTATGCCTTTGCCGAATCTGTCGACAATACGAAATGCCAGCACATGGCTCCACAGAGTTGAAAGCGCAACAATCGGTCTGCTGAGAGTTGAGATGCCATAGCCTGCAATAAGCAGAATCTTTCTTTTTCCAATCTTGTCTGAAAACCAGCCGGAAAAAACCTTTAATAAACTTGCAGTGCTCTCAGCAATCCCTTCGATTAAGCCGATTACAGATTTATTAACCCCAAGCACAGAGCTCAAAAATATCGGAACAAGGGGATAAATCATTTCAGAACTAAAGTCCATAAAGAAACTTACAAGCCCTGCGAAAAAAACATTTCTTTCTAAACCGGCAATTTTTTTATCAGCCATTATTTTTTAATCCGCTTGTTATTGTGCTGTTAAAATTTTAGCAATATTCATCTTAAAAAGCACATACTGATTTGGTTAAAATAAATTATGCGTGAAAAAGATATGCAAAGGGATATGAAGCGCGCCTTGACAACAGGTGAAGAAGAAATAAAAAAACTCGCATGCCATCCTTCGCCTAAAGTAATAGCAAACATTTTGCAGAATAAAAATCTCACTGATGATATTGTCCTGATTATTGCAAACAGAAAAAATATAACTTCTGAGATTCTTGAGAGGCTGGCGAACGACTTGAGATGGAAAGAAAATCCAAAAATAATTCTTGCCCTGTGTAAGAACCCGAAAACCCCGCAGAGAATCGCTCTTTCATTAATAAAATCGTTGAGAATATTCGATCTAGCCGAGATTGCAAGAAATAAGACTGTGCCGATCAACCTAAGAATAAAAACCGAGGCATTAATAAACGAGAGAATCCCTGCAATGTCTCTCGGAATTAAAAAGAGTCTTGCTAAAATGGCAAGCAGCAATGTTCTTATGAAACTTATTCAGGAGGGGTTGAAAGATGTTGCATCGATATGTCTTGACAGCCCGTATATGACAGAGGCAGTGCTTTATAAGATTATAAACATGGAGAGAATATCGCCTCAGGTTATACGCCTGATAGCAGGACACAAAAGATGGACATGCAGCTACGAGATAAAATGGGCGCTTATCCGTAATCCAAACACCCCGCTTGTATATGCTGTGGATTTTCTAAAAAAATTAAAGAAGACTGATCTGAAGGAGCTTTATTATGCTCCTGAAGTGCCGTCGAGCACAAAACCGCATATTTACAGAGAACTGCTTGAAAGAGGAGAGATTGAGATTAAATGATATAATGTCATGACATGAGCTTTTAATATGAAAAATAAAATCAAAAATAAAAGAATGATTCTTTATCTGACCGCAGTGGTTATTTTGCTTGTTGGTCTGATAAGCGCTGCCCTTATTTATCTTGCTGCTGAGAATGATTCCGGCAATGTTTTGATTGATGAATTTGCGAATTCCAAAAAATATAGGCATGCTTTAGAACTCTATGGAGGAAAGTTGAATTTGATAACGGATTCATTAATGCGCTGGTTTGCGGATTTGTGGCGCGGAGAATCACTCGCATTCACAATCGCATTCATTGCAATCTTCATATCACTCATATTTTTCTATGCGGCCAGACACCTGTCGTTAAACTCAGACAGATCAGAAAATAAAAAATGAGCATATTTTCAAAGCTGCAATTGTATCAACCCCTTTTTTTAAAAGAAAGGTTAAGCTATACTATATTGTTGTGATTATAGTAAGAGAGGACGAATCATGAAAATGAAATCCTTACTCTTGTGTGTGTCTGTAGTTGTTGCAATAATGTTACTTACATCTTGTTCGTTACCCAGAAGAAAAGATCTTGATATATCGTCTTTCAATCAGAAAGTGGCTGTAACTCAAGTGCAGAAAATTACTATTAAATTTGAGGAGTCTGTAGAGGGAAAGTCATTTAAGGAAACTGTTTGGGATAATGTTTCTGGTCCATTTTGGGATATCGAAGAATCACGACAAATAGGATTCACTCAGAACTACAAACCTCAGTTTTTTGCTATCCCCCCGGTACTTTTGCCAGTAGTTGCTGAATCAGGTTTAAATCTAGTCAATACTAGAATACTAATTCCTTTCGGAAATATCTTTTCGGGCATGTTTGAATCGGCAGCAAGCAAAAGCTTTACAGCCTCGCAAATTTGTTTTGATGATTTGTGTATGAAAAAATCATCTGCTCCTGATATTCTCAAAATAAAGATTGTCAAATTTATAGTTTGGGAGTCGCCACTTAATCACCTTAACTTGTACGCAAAGGGAAAAAGTACGCATATGCTTAATGAAAAAATTATTAAAGAATATGAGTTTGAAAAATCAATGCTGTCTCAAAAACTTGGTGGTGTTTTAAGTTTTCATAGAACATTCATGAATGCAATGGACAAACTTACAAACAAATTTTCTGAAGAGCTGACAGCAGAAATACTTGAGAAGGGGTTATAGGAGACAATCATAATATTGCTAAATAGGGACGCGATAAAAACCACCATGCCCCTTTGCTTTATTGCTAAATATTTTTGCAAGAAATCATTTCTTCTTGCTATTTATGCTTTTGCTGGTTTTTTGGCAGTGTTTTTTTCAAATACAATCTTGCCTTTGGAGAAATCCACCTGTACTGAATCACCTTCCTTAAATGTCTTGTCAAGTATCTGAAGGGCCAGCGGGTTCAGTATTTCTTTTTGTAAAATTCTCTTTAGCGGTCTTGCGCCGTACACTGCATCGAATCCTGTTTCTGCAAAGTGTTCTTTTGCAGCATCAGTAAGATTAATGTCGATATTTTTCTCCATGATATATTTTTTCATGCGTTCGATCTGTATAGAGACGATCTGCTTCAGCATATCTTTTGACAATGGGTTGAATATGATAATCTCATCGACTCTGTTTATGAACTCAGGCCTGAAGAATGCCTTGAGGTCTGACATAACTTTGTCTTTGAGTTCGTTTGTATTTTTTTCTTCGCTTGCATCCCAGTGCGCCGCAGTTTTTTTCGCTCTTTCATTCAACAATTCCTGAATGTGAACGCTTCCTATGTTTGAGGTCATGATAAGAACTGCATTTCTGAAATCAACAGTTCTTCCGTGCCCGTCTGTCAGCCTTCCATCGTCAAGAACCTGTAGTAAAAGATTGAAGACTTCAGGATGAGCTTTTTCAACCTCATCAAATAAAATAACTGCGTAAGGTCTTCTTCTTACAGCCTCTGTAAGCTGTCCGCCTTCTTCATAACCTACATATCCCGGAGGCGCGCCGATGAGTCTCGAAACAGTGTGCCTCTCCTGATATTCTGACATGTCGATCCTTACCATCGCGGTCTCGTCGTCAAACAGAAATTCAGCCAATGCCCTTGCAAGTTCTGTCTTTCCGACTCCGGTAGGTCCTAAGAATATAAATGAACCAATAGGTCTGTTCGGGTCCTGAATGCCAGCACGAGAACGCCTTACAGCATTCGAAACTGCTTCTATTGCTTCATCCTGACCAACAACCCTGAGCTTTAACCTTTCCTCCATCTTTAGAAGTTTCTGTACTTCCCCTTCGAGCATTCTCGACACTGGCACCCCTGTCCATTTAGCAACGACTTCTGCAATGTCTTCTTCGTCAACTTCTTCTTTGAGCATTTTTCTTGTTGACTGGGCATTGAGAAGTCTTTTGTTCTCTTTGTCTAGAGATCGCTGAAGTTCAAGAAGTTTCCCGTATCTCAATTCTGATGCCTTGCCAAGGTCTCCATCACGCTCTGCGCGTTCAGATTCGTTTTTAGTATTGTCGAGCTGTTCCTTAATATCTCTTATTTTTGCAATTATCTCTTTTTCACTCAGCCATTGCGCTCTCAGTTCATCTCTTTTAGACTGAAGCTCAGCAGATTCTTTTTTAATCTTTTTTAGTTTGGCTTTTGCATCATCTGAATCTTCTTTCATCACAGCCTGTTTTTCTATTTCGAGCTGACGGAGTTTGCGCTCTATCTCATCCAGTTCAACCGGCATGCTGTCAATTTCCATCCTGAGTTTTGACGCAGATTCATCAATGAGATCTATCGCCTTATCAGGAAGAAACCTGTCTGTGATATATCTGTTTGATAAGATTGCAGCGGATATCAATGCTGAATCTTTTATCTTTACGCCATGATGGATCTCATATTTTTCCTTCAGTCCTCTAAGGATCGATATTGTGTCTTCAACACTCGGCTCTTTTATATAAATAGGTTGGAATCTTCTTTCAAGGGCAGGGTCTTTCTCTATGTATTTTCTGTATTCATCAAGCGTTGTTGCGCCAACGCATCTGAGTTCTCCTCTTGCAAGCGCAGGCTTCAGCATATTAGATGCATCAATTGAGCCTTCAGCAGCTCCTGCTCCTACAACAGTATGAAGCTCATCTATGAAAAGTATTATCTTTCCTTCTGCCTGTTCAATCTCTTTTAAAACCGCTTTGAGCCTGTCTTCAAACTCACCTCTGAATTTTGCTCCTGCGATCAATGAGCCGATATCGAGTGCAATAACACGTTTGTTTTTTAATGTCTCTGGAACATCTCCTGCAACTATCCGCTGTGCAAGTCCCTCGGCCATTGCAGTCTTGCCGACCCCGGGTTCGCCGATCAGAACAGGATTATTTTTTGTCCTTCTTGAAAGCACCTGAATTATTCTTCGTATCTCTTCATCCCTGCCTATAACAGGATCGAGTTTCCCTTTTCTTGCAAGTTCTGTTAGATCCCGGCTGTATTTTGCTATTGCCTGATACTTATCTTCAGGGTTCTGGTCAGTCACCCGCTGTGCTCCTCGTATCTCGCGCATTGCAGACATTGCATTGTCAGAATTTACACCGTATTTTTTGAGAAGTTCTGAACATTTTCCACCGATTGTTATTAGTGCAAGAAGAAGATGTTCGATGCTCACATATTCATCAGTCATGGTTTCTGCCTGCTTGAAGGCATTCTCTGTTGCGTTCTTAAAACGCTGGGATATATATATCTGTCCTGATGGAGTTGCGCCAAGAACTTTTGGAAGCTTATCAATCTCCTGTCCTAGTTCTTTCTGCAGACCGCTAATGTCAACTGATATGCGCTTGAGTATCTGCGCTGCTATTCCAGACGGATCATCAAGCAATACAGAGAGCAGATGCTCAGGCTGAATTTCCTGATTGCCTTTCTGTTCTGCAAATCTCTGTGCATTCTGAACAGCTTCCTGACTCTTTATAGTGAATTTATCAAATCTCATTTTTCCTCCTCTTCATCAGACACATCCGCAAAAAATATTTTCCTCATTCTTTTCTCAAAATCCTGCTTTAAGCCTTCATCCATTAACTGCATCATCTCTTCGGCTTCTTTATGCATTGCATCCAGCCTGTTTCTCATCCTGAGAATTATGTCCACTCCAGCTTTGTTTACTCCCATCTCGCGAGTAAGGCTGATTATAAAATTAAGTTTTTCAACATCGTCTTCTGAATAAAGTCTTAACCGCTTTGTTCGTTGAGGCGATATAAAGCCTTCTCTTTCATAAGTTCTGAGAGTCTGAGGATGTACTCCAAGCATTTTCGAGACAACGCTTATCATATACAGAGGTCTGTTTTTATTTTTCTTGGTCATTGCTTTCTCCGAAAAATAGCTTTTCTTGGATTATCCCTATACAAAGACTCTAGCTCTTTTATCGAATCTTTTGCCTTATCGCTGATGTCTTTTGGAACAGCGATCTTAACGACTACATATTGACTGCCCTTTGAGCCTGTTTTAGGAGAGGGGAATCCTTTGCCAGAGAGCTTGAATTTCTGGCCTCCCTGTGTGCCTTGAGGAATAGTCATTACAGCAATCCCGTCAATTGTCGGCACCTCTATCTTTGCACCTAATGCTGCTTCCCCGAATGTGACAGGAATATCAATGTACAAATCATTTTCTTTTCTTGTGAATAACGGATCATGTTTAACAGTTATCTCTATTCGAATATCTCCCGAAGCTCCTCCGCCTTCTCCGACTCCTCCCATGCCTTTGAGTTTTACAACCGAACCAGTGTCAACACCAGCAGGTATTTTTGCCTTGATTGTCTCTGTCTGAAGAGTTACTCCTCGGCTGTTGCAGCTTTTGCATGTGCGAGTTAACTTCCTCCCTGTTCCTCTGCAGGAAGTACATGCCTGTGACATCTTGAAAAATCCCTTTGAAGCCTGGAGTCTTCCTGTGCCTCTGCATTTATCGCATGCCTCTGAAGACTCTGCTCCTGTTCCATTGCAGGATTTGCATAGCACTTCTCTTGTTACTGTTATCGGACGAGTAACGCCTGTGAATGCCTCTTGAAGAGAGAGTTCGATTCCCACAAGCATATCAACGCCTCTTCGCTGGTACACTTCATGCTGTCTTCCGCTGCCTGTGAAATCAGAGAATATATCTCCAAACCCTCCGTGTTCAAATATATCACTGTAATCAGGTCTTGCACCTTCAGACCATGAACCTCCGGCTTCAAAAGGAGATTTGCCGGACTGGTCATATTCAGCTCTTTTCTTTTCATCGCCAATAACGCTGTAAGCCTCGTTAAGCTCTTTGAACTTCTGTTCAGAGGATTTGTTGCCTGCGTTTAAGTCTGGATGGTATTTGCGCGCAAGTTTTCTGAACGCTTTTTTTATCTCGTCTTGTGATGCGCTTTTGTTTACTCCAAGTGTCTCATAATAGTCTTTTATTGCTGGGGCCATCTTTATATCTCCTATGCTTCATAGCATAGCAATTTAGTCGATTAGTGTCAAGTATTATTAGCCGTAACGCATCATTTAGTATAACTAACTTCTTAGAAATAAACAGTTTTTTAATTTTAATAAGCGATATTCAAACATGCTAAATTCAGAGAGTGTAAATATCAAGAATACTTCGGATGCCCTTTTAAAAAGGGCATCCGAAGTTCAATTGTAAAAAAGTTTTCCTAAAATGCCAGCAGAAGCGGGTGTGTTATGTTAGTGTCTTTTTCAACGATCTGGAGTCTGAGCTGCTTTGCTAATTTTGCTTCTCCTGGGAAGAATATAAATCCAAAGGCCAGACCTTTTGGTTCAACAGGTTTTGCCTGGAGAGACTTTTGTTTCAGGTCATCGATAACAGCCTGTCTAGCACTTCTGTCCTCTAGTCCTTGTGCACCGCCTATTACTGCGCCTCCTGCTGCTCCGACTGCTGCGCCTTTTCCCGCTATTTCAGCAATGTTAGTGCCTGCTACTATTCCTATTGCTGCACCAACTATTGCTCCTGCAACAGCGCCTAAAAATCCGCCGTATGCGCCTTCTTTAAAGACCTGCTTTGTCTGGATATATTTTGTTGCTCGTTCGTAGGCAATATTTGCACTCAGGATTGGCCAGAGATTACCTTCCATATCTTCAAGAAATGTCTGCGAAGCATTAATCTCAAGAGGATGTATACTCTGATTGTCGAAAATTACCTGTACAGGAAGCATACCTGCGCCGCGCACATCAAAACCAAAGGCCTCCTGTGCCTCATCCTTGTTTGCATATGCCTTTGCGGCAATAGTTATGCCGTCTATTTTTTGTGCGTTAGGATATGAGCTCGGAGCCTTGAATGACAAAGGCTGTGCCTTATAGGCTGTGCTGCAAGCAGACAAAAAAGTGATTATTGTAAGAATTGAAATGTATTGAATCGTTTTCTTTCTCATTACTCACACCTCCAGCAAATAGTATTAATATTATATCACCAAATAATCTGATTTCCAGATTCAAAGAATATAATAGATAATTTTAGAAGGGCTGAATTATTCCGCCGCCGATTATTTTATCTTCATGGTAGAAAACTGCTGATTGTCCAGGTGCAGGCGCCCACTGAAGTCTATCAAATTTAACTCTTAGTTTTTCCTGTTTTTTCACAGGAGATATTGTTGCCGGTTCATCTTTCATCATAGATCGGATCTTAACTGTTGCATGAAAGATTCCTGAAGGTTTTTGCATAAGCCAGTTTAGATCATCAACCTCGAATTCCCTGATCTCTGCTGCCTCCTGAGGTCCGACATAAACGATGTTTTTCAAGCCGTCGATCTTTGTTACATATAATGGTTCTAATGAAGAAACTCCCAATCCTTTTCTCTGGCCTATTGTGTAATGACATATGCCGTTATGTTTTCCCATGACCTTTTTGCCTTTTATGTGAATTATATCTCCGGGTTTGTTAGCAAGAGGATGAATTTTATTTATAAATTCAAAATAATTTCGTTCTTCTATAAAACAGATTTCCTGACTCTCTGCTTTCTGTGCTGCCGGCAGTTTAAGGTCTGTTGCGAGTTTCCTTGTATCTTCTTTTTTGAAATTGCCAAGGGGCAGAATGAGTCTTTGCATTTCTGGTTTTTTTAGTCCATAGAGGAAATATGATTGGTCTTTTCTTGTGTCTGTGCCTTTTTTTAAAAAAACTTCTCCGTCATCATCTCTCTCGATCCATGAATAGTGGCCTGTTGCTATGAATTCTGCTCCTCTCTCCTCAGCCTCTTTAAGCAGAATAGGAAACTTTATATGCATATTGCATAGTATGCATGGATTTGGTGTTATTCCTTTTGTGTAACCCTCAGCAAAGGGTTTTATGACTTTTTCTATAAAATCAGACCTTGCATCGAGCGACCTATGAGGTACCCCGATTGCTGATGCTGTTTTTGCTGCATCTTCTATAGACTGCAATGAACAGCATGATTTCAAGTCAGCTCTTACTTGCGGATCCCATAGTTGGAAGCTCAACCCTTCAACCTCAAGCCCGTGTTTTTTAAGGAGGTATGCTGCAATGGAGGAGTCAACCCCTCCGCTCATTCCGACAATTACCTTTGGCATGTTGTATTGTAACCTAAATTTCCAGTTCCTGATGCATCTCTTGCCCCAGTGCTATTGAATTTCTTGGATTTAAAGGATTAAGATTGAGGGAGAATGTGTAGGATGAATTTAGTGAAAAGATGAGAGCATAAAAAAGGAAGTATTGCCAAATTTTAGCCTTGTCTTTTTATATGGCGGTTGGTGTATAATTGTTAACTTATCAACACTTATGAAAATTACAAGCAAAGCACTAAAAAATGCCAATATCACGATAGTTGCAAACAAGCTGCATACGAGTTTTCTGTCCCAGTCTCTTTTTGCAGATATCTTGCCTAATCCTCAGAACTTAATACAAATTCCACCGTTCGGCTTAATGGATTTTGGAACCTGTAATTTTATTGTGGACGTCGATAATCGTCGAATTGTTATCAACCATAACGCCGGAAGTGTCCTTGATAGTCCAGCACCAAAAATGGCAAAGAAATTTATTTCGGAAGTAAAGGGGCCTGAATTAGTTGCGGTAGGTTTTAATTTTTCAATGGACTTGACATGCGATTCAGAGTTTGGAAAGTTCTCGACAGACGAGTTTCTTACTGAGAAATATAAGACGAAGTTCGGCGATGGTCTATCGGGTATTGGGATAAAGGCGTTCATCAAGAAAAACCCGTATAATTGCACATTAGATATCGGACCGCATTTGCAGGACAAAATGCAGGCGGTAGCTTCTGCGAACTTTCATTTCGAGATACCATACGACATTAACTTTGAGAATGAGTTCTCGATGCGCTATAATGAATTTGAGGAGTATGTAAATGGCATCTTTAGTTGATATAAGGAAAGGTCGCAAGGACTTTTATACCTTGTTTGTCCCTCAGGCATTTACCAATGACTCCTTTAGGGATGAAGAGCGAGAACATATGGGGGCCAATCATCTGCCGGACCTCAATAAGATCATCTCTTATTATTATGCGCCTCAGCGGGCGTCAAACAGTACGGCAGTATTTGAAGATGATCTGGCATCATATGTAACTTTCCTGGAAAAGAGAAACAGCAATTTAAACTTGCGGTTAGCCGAGCTTGAGAGAAAATTCAAGGCTATTGAACCCTATCTACCATACATCCCTACCCTTGCAAAGATTATAAGTGACTTTATAGCAGTTGAAGCAAGAGTTGAAGAGAAGAAAAAATATTTCAAAGAGAAATATTTGGTAAAGGAAGTGCCGAAAATGAAACTGTGGGCCGGTGCCGAGGAGAAGCCCGATATCGCTGACGCCACTCTGGATGAAATGCTGGGCAGCGTTGACGAAGATGAATAGGGATGCCGGCTAATGTAATTTTATTCAAAGATTATCCTTCCTTACTCACAAAACCTCTTCGCCTTTACTGTGACGCTAATTTCCTCATAACGCTGCTCTTTTATCATGATAACGCAGCAAACCAGACAAAAATAACAGCAAAAGAAAATGACTGCTTCCAGTTCTTCAATCTGATAAAACAGAACAATAGCGAGCTTGTGACTTCCGTTTATGGGTTCAGTGAATTGATGCATTTCTACTTCTTTTGGTATGGGTCTGATGGTATGTATCAAGTTGTTAATAATTTCATTGTTCAAAAGAAGATCACTTTGCCGAGTTCCGTCAATTCTATCCATAACAAGTATAAATATTTCATCAATAATTACCCGACTGAATTCCTAAATGCATTTAATAAGATTTCCCACAGAATAGCTAAAGCTGAAGAATTCCTGAAACAAGCAGGCGTGAAGGTTCTTTATCCGTTGCCCTCCCCTCATTTAACCAATATCAGCATGAGCATTGTTGAATACGCTGCAATCCTGCTGGATGCCTTTCCCAAGCTCGAATCTAATGATGCAATGCATCTTGCTATTGCTGACTATTTGAATGTGCCCTGCCTGATTTCGCTGGATGAGGCATATAAAGATATAGACGGTTTTACGATATTGACATATTCTTAAATAGGTAGAATAATCCAAACATAAACATAACATTTAAAACTTTAAATGCAATTCTTCATGCTCTCCTTCCCCTTCCATCCCAAAAATCTCTCGTCCTTTTTTATCCTGAAAATAAACTTGTCAGAGATTTTTTTAGAACAGAGAGGAAAGGTGAAAATTTTGTTATACTATTTAAAACAAACAGGAGGTGATTTTAATGAAACTTGCTGACTTGCTTCCGGAAAAGGAGATAAAAGAGGCAGTGCTTAGTGAGTATGAAAAACGGCTTACCTTATTTAAACTCACGGACGAAAGATTCAGAAAGAAATACGGCATGAGCTTCAAGGAGTTTGAGAAAAAAAATCTTGTGGCAGAAAAAAACCACTCATGGGATGTAGAGCAGGATTCTATGAATTGGGAACACGCTGTAGAAGGCATAAGATATCTTGAAGACAAAATAAAGAAGATACAAAAAATAAGCGAATGATAAAGATTGAGAAGATAATCCATGACATAAAAGATATTACTGACAGATATGGATTAAAACTATTAGAGATAGACCATACAGACATCACCTTAATTGCACGGATTGGTTTTTCCAGTGAGATTTTCATGCAGATTTACGCCAATGAGAGAAAAGAAAAACTTAATATAGCTCTTGTGGTTGCTGGTGAGAGGATATACGGGATAGATAAAGAAGGCGGCTTTTATCATGAGCATCCATTTAAAAATCCCTTGCTCCATATTAAAGCAAAGCCAATAGGAATAGAAAATTTTGTTATTGAAAGTTTGGAAATCCTTAAAAAGCTTAATCTATTTTAAACTGAGCTCTTTGAATCATTAGCCTTTTTCACCTTCATCTCAAATCCCCTCTCTTTTCTCCCAGCATCCCGAAAAAATCCGCCCATTTCATCACCCAACCTTGACTCTCCAGCTTGTGCCGTCTTTTATATCTTCAAGAATTATGCCTTTTTCTTCGAGCTCTTTTCTTATTATGTCAGATGCCTGCCAGTCTTTTTTTTGTCTCGCCTCATTGCGCTTTTGAATCATATCAATCACATCCTGTTCAGACAAATTAATCTCTTTTGATTTCATCAGGGCATTGCGCCATTCATCATGTGTCCTGCTGAATATATTGAGAACCTTCCCCGCATCAGCCAACGCTTTTTTTGCTTTTTTAATAAGTTCAGATGATTTTTTGTCCTGAGGTTTTTTATCCAAAAATATATTTACTTCTCTTATTAACTCAAACATATGCCCTAGCGCAAGCGCAGTATTAAAGTCATCATCCATTGCAGAATGGAACTTTTCATCAAATGAATTCACAAGATCCTCAAACGATTTTGCCGCTGCAGAAGATCTGTCTCCAGCGGATGGTTTCCCAAGGAACTCCTTTATCCTTAAAAGAGTCGTATAGTATCTGTCTATCGAAATTTCGGCTTCTTTTAATATCTTGTCTGAGAATTCTATAGGGCTTCTGTAATGCGTTGACAAGAGAAAAAACCTCACAACCTCTGCATCGTATTTGCCGAGCACTTCCTTGATGGTAAAAAAATTTCCAAGTGACTTTGACATTTTTTCTTTATCAATAGTTATAAAACCGTTATGCACCCAGTATTTTGCAAACGGCTTTCCTGTAAATGCCTCTGATTGTGCGATCTCATTTTCATGATGAGGGAATATAAGGTCGGCTCCTCCGCCGTGAATATCAAAGCCTTCTCCAAGATGTTTCAATGACATTGCAGAGCATTCAATGTGCCAGCCCGGTCTTCCTTTGCCCCACGGGCTTTCCCAGAAAGGTTCTCCTTCTTTTGAAGCCTTCCATAAAGCAAAATCCATAGGGTTTTTCTTTGTCTCGTCAATCTCAACCCTTGCCCCTGCCATCATGTCGTCCTTGTCTCTCTTTGAAAGCTTCCCGTATCCTGAAAACTTGTCTACTTCAAAATAAACACTTCCTTTTTTTTCATAAGCAAAACCCTTATTAATCAGGCCGTTGACAATATCGATTATCTCTTTTATATGTTCTGTAGCCTTTGGTTCGACATCGGCTCGTGCAATGCCAAGCGCATCCATGTCTTTATAAAATTCCTCGGTATATTTTTTTGAGATCTCATTCCATGGAATATTTTCTTTCTTTGCCCTGTTTATTATTTTATCGTCTATATCAGTGAAATTCCTTACGAATGTAACATCAAAACCTTTATGCCTGAGATATCTCTGTATGACATCAAAGACAATGGCGCTTCGTGCATGTCCAATATGGCAGTTGTCATAAACAGTTACGCCGCAGACATACATGTTCACCTTGTTTTTTGTCAGAGGGATGAACTCTTCTTTTTCACCTGTAAGCGTGTTGTAAATCTTCATTATCTCTCCAATTTATTCAGATACATTACGATTATTATACAACAAAAAAATCAGAGACTCTGCCGGACTTGAAATTGGCTAGTGATCTTACTTCGAAGGGATCAGTTTTGAAAACGCCTCTGCAATGATTGAACCGTCAGATTTTCTGTAGAGCTTTGCGTAAGCTTCGATAAACCTGGGTTTCTTACTTCTTATCTCTGCCTCAACAACCGCTTTCTCTCCTGTTGCTAATGGTGCTTTAAACCGCACAGTTATCTCAGCAGTCACCGGTTTTATGTCTTTTGATATTGCCGCTTGAATCATCGTCTCGTCAAGAACAGCTGTTATTATTCCTCCGTGCGTTATGTCTTTATATCCCTGATGTGTTTTTGAAGGAGTAAATTCCGAGACAACTTTGCCGTCGATATTTTTGAAAGAGAGCTTTAATCCGTAATCATTATTTTCACCGCAGACAAAACAACCATGGTCGTCATCAATCTTCATCTTCTGCATAAAGAGATTCTAACACAGTGAAAAACTTTAATCTAATAATGTAAAATTGTCAGAACAATACAATACGGAGGGATTATGGATTGTATATTTTGCAAGATCGTGGACAAAAAGCTTCCCGCAAAAATAATCTATGAAGACGATATGGTGGTTGCTTTTGAAGATGTTAATCCTAAAGCGCCTGTACATACGCTTGTGATTCCGAAGAAACACATTTCCACTCCTCTTGATATTAAAGAATCAGATAATGGCTTGATTGGTCATATGTTCCAGATTGCAAACAAGATTGCAAGGGACAAAGACATTGCAGACAGCGGATTCAGGCTTGTGATGAATTGCAATAAAGATTCAGGACAGACAGTGTTTCATATTCATCTTCATCTGCTTGGCGGCCGTCACATGACCTGGCCTCCGGGATGACAGACCTTCAAGAATGAGCGAAAATACTATACCTTTTTTCGAAACTAATACCTACGGCATGTTTATACTTATTTCGTAAGTGCCGACGCTTATTTTTTCAGTCATGTTGTTCTGCCAAAGAAGTTCTGTGACTTTAAATTTTACATTTTTAGGGACAATGAGAATAAGTTTTGTGCCTGATTGGATCATTTCCTTCCAGTCAGCTGTTTTTTGAAGATTTATGCTTGAGTCTGTCTCAACCTCAACATTTGCAAGCAGCATTCCATGATTGGAAAGAGAGAGATCAGGATTACCGGAGGAATTAAATTTTATTTCTTTGTAATCTTTTTTCAGTTTTTCCTTAAGATGTTCAACAATCAAGTCATGAATCAATTTTTCATTCGACATAATCAGCCCTCTCTTTATAAAGCGTGTTTAACAGCCTTTAAGGCTTGTAATATTTTTTCTTTTTCTTTAGATATTCCTGTTCAACGATGCCGTCTGGATAATCATGAGGATATTTGTATCCTTCTCCATGCCCTAATTTTTTTGCTCCTGAATAACTGGTGCTTTTCAAATGATCCGGCACCTGACTAGTTTCTTCACTTGCAACATCTTTGAGAGCTTCTTCTATTGCAGTGTATGCAGCATTTCCTTTCGGAGCATTTGCAATATAGATCACAGCTTCTGCAAGAGGGATACGCGCCTCAGGCATACCAACAAACTCAATAGCCTTTAATGCAGAAGTTGCAAGAACAAGAGCCATTGGATCTTTTAACCCAACATCTTCTGCCGCGCATATAACCACTCTTCTTGCAATAAACCTTGGATCTTCACCTGCGTATAACATCTTTGCAAGATAATACACTGCAGCGTCAGGATCAGATCCCCGCATGCTCTTTATGAATGCGGAGATTGTGTCATAATGCTGATCTCCTTTTTTGTCATAGACAACTGCTTTTTTCTGGATTGATTCTTCTGCAATTGACGTTGTGATCATTATTTCGTCCTTTTCATTGGGAGATGTTGTTAAAACTGCTATCTCAAGCGCAGAGAGCGCTTTTCGTGCATCCCCGTCCGACATCTTTGCGATGTGTTCCAATGCGCCTTTTTCTGCAGATATTTTAAGTTTGCCTAACCCGCTTTCTTTGTCCGCAAGCGCATTTTTTATCACAGCCAGAAGATTTTCCAGTGTCAGAGGTTTCAGTTCAAATATCTGGCTTCTTGAAAGCAGGGCAGAATTAACATAGAAAAAAGGGTTTTCTACAGTTGCAGCGATCAATGTAATATTGCCTTCTTCAACATCAGGCAGCAAAGCATCCTGCTGGAGTTTGTTGAACCTGTGTATCTCATCAAGAAAAAGTATTGTCCGCGTTCCCTGCATTTTTTCATTCCTGGCTTTTTTTATGACCTTTCTTAAATCCTCGAGCCCAACAGTTGCAGCATTCAGCCATTCGAATCTCGCATTGGTCATATTTGCTATGACTCTTGCAAGCGCGGTCTTGCCGGTCCCGGGCGGACCATAAAGAATTATGGATGTAATCCTGTCAGCCTCCACTGCCCTTCGCAATAACTTGTCTTTGCCGATGATATGTTCTTGCCCGACATATTCATCAAGTGTGCGCGGACACATTCTGTATGCCAATGGGTCATTAATTCCTGTGTTTTTGTCAAAAAGGCTCATGAAATTTTCTCTTTATCAAATTTGCTCAAAACAATCCATCATTCTTTGCTTGTTTATTTCTTCGCGCTTTTTATCGCACCATATATTCCCAAGAGACGGAGATTCTCCAGAAGGTTTTGTTATCTTTGCATGTTTGCAGGAAAAGCAATGGTTTTTCTTTATCTTTAATGGAACAAAACAAGGCATCTGTCTGTTTAACCCCATCTGCATCCCACGGTGGCTGCACCATACTGTTCCTGTCTGCGGCTTAATGCCTGTAGGTTTTGTTTCACAGCCGTATTTGCAGTCTTTGCAGAAATTTTCCATCAGAGCATCCCCAAAGCTTTATAAAGTCCTTTTACTATTTCAGCCATTCTATCATAATTAAGAGTCTCAGCTGTGTCTCCCTTTTTGTGATAATTTTTATTTCTGTAAAATGCAGTGTCCGTAATCATAAATGCATGGTAGCCAACATCCCAGAAACTCTTGTGATCTGAAAAATCCACCCCTGGTACAATTGGCATAGTGTTAAGCGTTTCAACAGGAAGGGAAGAGGAGGTTTTGAAATTGTCTGCGATTTTTTTAGTAAAATTTTTTGATTTGATATTTCCTACAAATGAAATAAAATTTCCCTTTTCAGGATAAAACAATTTTAAAAATGGCAATGGATAATGCTGGCTGTTTTTTTTATTAGAAAAATACCCTATCATTTCTAGTGAGATCATGCCATATATCTTAAAGCCTTCTTGTTTAAGTTTTTTTGCATAGAGATGACTTCCAAGATGTCTAACAAAAGAAGATGCTAAAGGCTCTTCAAGTGAAAAAGCCACGAACTGCACAGAACGATTTATAGGGGTCTCTGAAACTAATCTTGCAATCTCCAGTAATCCTGCAACTCCGCTTGCATTGTCATCAGCGCCCGGAGTTCCTATAACAGTGTCATAATGAGCGCCTATTACAATAATATCCTTTTTACTGCTGTCTCTCCCTTCTATATCGCATGAGATGTTGTAATATTTTTTGCCTGAATATTCAAATTCGTGTCTTTTTGTTTTGCAGCCGTAAGAGTTAAATTTTCCTTGGATATAATCAGCAGACTCATTCAGCTTATCAATGTCAGCATAGCTTCGTTGGCCTATTTTTTCTGAGAGAAACTTTACTGTCTCGACAAGGTTTGACTTTATTGTATTCATATCAACCTCTTTATTCCCAATGGGAGTAAGAAGAACAGCAGAAAAAATTATAGTTAAAATAATCATATCAGCAGCGTTATTGCTTTTACATAATTATATCAGCATGCGCCTTTCCGGTCTATGCATTTAGCAAATAAAGCTCTTCTATATTCCCTTACAAAAAAAACGTGTCATAAATCCAAATGCTGTATATAATGAAAGAAACTATGGAAATAGGCGAGACTATCAGCGTAATTGCTTCATTCGGGATGTCTGATAAGATAAGACCTTTGAGATTTGAATGGGGCGGAAGGCAGATCGATATTACTGATATTACATACATGTGGGAGACAAAGGAAGGCAAGGATAAACTCTATCACTTCTCTGTAACTGACGGGGAAACGCTTTATGAGCTTGTGTTTGATTCCTGCTCGCTTGTCTGGAAAATAGAACAGGTGGAGGTGTGATAATATAGTTAACTTTAATTAAAGTTATATGGGGGAATTTTTAATATGCAGCTTGGCAAAAAAGAAAGAATTTTTCATAAAAATAAAATTATTTTATTAATAGCTGTTGTATTTTTCGGTGTCTTTCTGTTTTTTTCTAGTGGTTCTGCAAAAGAAACAAAACCTAAAGTTCCATATATTGTAAAAGATGCATGCCCTTTTGAATGCTGCAGATATGGTGAATGGATTGCAGAATCTCCGCTTAAGGCATACAAAAAAGAGGGAGATAGTTTTGTTGTCTCATTTGTGATTAAACCAGATGAAAAATTTACTGCCATCAGAGGTAATCTGCATGTTGTGAAATCAGGAATGGTTATTATTACAAAATCATTCGAGGGTTTTAAAAGAGGCGGAAAGATGTATGTCTTATCTTATAAAGGCGAGGGATATTATGATGTCTGGTATAAAGGCAAAGTTATAAAAGACATTGAGAAGTTCTGGTCTGATGACATCTCAAAGAATGAAGCAAATGGGATTTTAAAAAATTCGCCTGAGATGATATGGTGGGTGCTGATTAAAAACAAAGAGGGGAAAAAAGGCTGGCTCAAATTAAAAAATATCAGTAAATCAGGTTTTAATACCAAAGAAAAGATAAAAGGCTGTGATGCTTGTGCTTAGTCTACAGCTTAATCGGATATAGACTGAGATGAATATAACATGGTGCAGAATTTTCTTCGTTATCTCTTCGAGACTTGCCGGAGGAATATTCCTGCTGATCGCAGCGCTTTCGGCAATGGTGTCAGCATTGGGATTGATAGAGCGTGCAAGAAAAGGTCCTGGTCTGTTTTTTGCCGGCGTCGAGATATTCGGGATTACAGCAATAGTATTCAGTATTTTAGGTATAGCCTTTATCTTTTTAGCAAAAAAATTGGCAAAGAAGAATAAGCTGCAATAATCAAAAAACTTATTATGCCAAGAATAATTCTCTGCATAGACATGGATGCGTTTTTTGCATCTGTCGAACAACAGGCAAATCCCAGATTAAGAGGGAAACCCGTTGCTGTCATAGGTTCAGGCGCAAGAACAGTTATTACAACTTGTTCTTATGAGGCAAGAAAATTCGGAGTAAAGACAGGCATGAATATTTATGAAGCAAAAAAACTTTGCCCCGAACTCATATTTGTCATCGGAGACAATCAAAAATATTCCTACACATGCAAAGAACTCGAAAAGATATATTTAAGATTCACTCCTGATGTCGAGATCTATTCCATAGACGAGGCTTTTCTTGATGTAACAACAACACATCACCTTTTCGGCGGGCCTGAATCAATAGGAGATTCCATAAAAAAAGAAGTAAAGAAAAGATTCGGGATCGCATGCACTGTGGGAATTGCTCCTAATATTCTTATCGCAAAACTTGCCAGCGATATTGCAAAACCTGACGGCATGAGATGGATCAAGACAGAGGATCTTAAGTCAGTTCTTGAGGATATGCCTGTTCGAGAACTCTGGGGGATAGGTTCTAAGATCGCCGCAAGGCTCGAACAGATTGAAATAAAAACATGCGGAGAACTTGGCAGGGCGCCTGCAAGTCTTTTAAGAAACAAATTCGGGATAATAGGCGAAGCTCTGAAGTCAATGGGACTGGGAGAATGTGAAAGAACGGTCATTGCTAAAGAAGAAGATCCGAAATCAATCGGGCACAGCACAACGCTCCCTCAGAATATTTCTGATGCAGCTGTAATAAAATCCCATATCCTTAATCTCAGCGAGATGGTGGGCAGAAGGGCAAGGAGATATGGCTTTGAAGGAAGAAAGATCAGCCTTACAATCAGATATCCTGATTTTGATACATTTTCAAAACAGATGACTCTTCCTGATTACACAAATAATACGCGAGAGATATTTTCGAACACTGTCTCGCTGTTTGACAAAATCGATTTAAAAGACAAGGTAAGGCTTCTAGGCGTCTGCCTCTCAAAACTCAGAAAAGATGACAACCAGATGCTGCTTTTCGAGAACAAAAAAAGAGAAAAATCCCTGCTTAATGCAATGGACAAAATAAATGACAAATACGGCGACTGCACAATAATTTGGGCATCATACCTTAAAAAGCTTGAGCGTTCTAGAGTGATATCTCCGGCATGGCGGCCGTCAGGAATAAGAAATATAAACGTTAAAAAATAGCCTTAAACATGTATTTTACTGTTAAAATTCAGACAAGCAGTTTGTTTGATTGTATTTAGGAGACAGACGAAAATGGAAAAGCACAAACCTCATGTAGTGCCCAGATATGTAACATATTTATTTTTTATACTAGGTCTGTTGTCTGCGATAGCGTTCAGGGCTGTGATCATAGCCCAGCATATAGAGCCTTCATTGATCAGACCAATATGGTATATAGGGATATTCGGATATATGCTTTTTTTCTTTTATAGATTCAAGATAACAAAGAAGAGGAAAAATGCGATCCGAAATTTTAACCTGATAGAAAAAGTGAAGGCAAATGCCTGTCTGACAGACGAAGACAGAGACGTTGTGCTTTATCTTTTGAGATCGATCAAGGCTTCTCCTGAAGATTGGAATTATATGCTTATATTTACTCTATCGCTTATTGCTGTAATCGCAGACCTTGTACTTATGTCATTGAAATAAAATTTTTTAAAAAAGCGTTGGGCTGTTTTTTATAGTCTTTCTCTCAACAGATTCAAATATCTTTATCTTGCCGTATTCGCCGTCAAATCCCGGAGTGATATGAACATCTCCCAAGCGCATGCGCGATACGGCTTCTTTTAAGAGCGGCGTTCCTGCTTGTTCAATATCATCCAGAGTTGAATCCATAAGTATCTTAAACTCGTTTCCCAATTTATCAAGGAGATTGAAATACGCATTAGCCACTGCCTTGCTGCTTACACCGACCTTTATGGTTTCTGAGATTATCTCAGGCAGAGGAATTATGGATTTAAAAAACGGCGCGCCTTTTGGCCTGTAGCCTTCATCCCTGTCAGCCAGTTTTTCTACCCTGTGCATTACTCCAACTGTAACTTTCTTACCGCATGAAGGGCAGATGAAATTATTCTTTATTGTCTCTTTAGGCGTGAGGCTTACTCCGCAAAGCCTGTGTCCGTCATAATGATATTTGCCTTCTTCAGGGAAAAACTCTATCGTGCCTGTAAATCCTTTTTTTGTTTTAATAGCCTCAACAATACAAGAATAAGAAATTTCAGTATCAAGGATATTTGCCTCCCTGCCTATCTTTGCAGGTGAATGCGCATCAGAGTGTGAAGTCATTGTTATTCTGTCAAGATTTGAAAGCCTCCAGTTCATTAAGGGATTTGATGAAAGCCCTGTTTCTATGGCGTGAATATTAGGGGTAAGTTCCTCAAAACATTCTTCCAGAGAATCAAAGCCAGATACAGAACCAAAGACTGCAAAATGCGGAGTCCATGCATGCGCAGGAATCAGCATAATATCAGGCGATATGTCCAGAACTATCTTAAGCAGTTTTTTCGCGTCCAACCCGAGAATTGGTCTTCCGTCTGCGGCGAGATTTCCTATTTTTGATAATGAATTGTTTATCTTGATCACTGTAGTCAAATCAGGCGCAAGCAGGATTGAATGAACTTTCCTCGTTTTATTGTTTTTACTGTAGATACAGCTTATTTCTGCGGTTAGCATGAAGAAAACGTCTGATTTGCATGATTCGGGTACATCATTTGTGATGAATTTTTTTTTCAACCTGAAAAGGCCGTTGCCGGCTGGTTCCAATTTTTCCTCGAGTTCTTTAACCCAGCCCGGATGTGTAAAATCTCCTGTTCCGATTACAGAAATGCCTTTGAGCTGTCCCCACCGCCAAATGCTTTCTGGCGACATGTTTTTGCTGGTTGCGCGTGAGTATTTTGAATGGATATGAAGGTCTGCAATAAAACTCATTAGAGATTATAACACACTGTTTTATCAGCAGACAGTCTGAAAAATTAAGATTATTTTTATTTTTGTTTAAATTATTATATTCATTATGCGCATATGGGATATACAGCCTCAGAGATTATGCAGAGAACATCTTCTTGGTGAGCACAGGGAGCTTCATGCACTTTGGACAGTCATTACAAAAAACAAAAAAGGATATTCCAGACACCCTGAAACTCTGAGATGGAAAGGAAGGCTTAAGGCGCTTTTTAAAAGGCACGATCTCCTTGTAAAAGAGATGTATAAAAGAGGATATATTCATCAAAGTGATCTCGACAAAAAACTCGCAAGTGGAAAGGCAAAACAGGATAAGTTTGTGCATACAAAAAAACAGCAGATAGAAATACTGAAAAATAAAAAATGCGGATGCAGGCTCAGTAAATAATTTTTAGTCCTTAAGCATTCCTAAAACTTTCTCTATGTTTTCCTTGTCATCAGAATCTTTTTCTTTTGGTGTCTCAAGTATTATTGGGATATTTGAGAATGGCTTATGATTGATGAATTTCTTCAGGCCGTTCATCCCTATTTTCCCTGCACCTATGTGTTCGTGTCTGTCTCTGTGAAAACCATATTCTGCTTTTGAATCATTAAGATGTATAAGCTTGAATTTATCAATGCCAATGTATTTTTCTATCTCATCCGAGATTTTTTTTATTCCCTCGTCTTTTCTGATGTCATATCCAGCCGTAAAGGCATGGCATGTGTCTATACACACTCCTGATATAAGTCCGTCAAGCTTGTCCATAATTTCTGCAAGTTCGCTTATCTTCGATGTAATGTCCCCTCGCTCGCCAGCTGTGTTCTCCAGCAAAAGACCTGCATCCCATTTTTCATCATTGAACGTCTCTTTCAAGCTCTCTACTGCACGGCTTCGTGCAATCCTCTCGTCATCATTCGATGCACTTCCTGTATGGAGTATCACAAAATCAGCTCCTATCATGTCCGCTCTGTGCATCTCCTCTTTCAGAAGCATTATGGATTTTTTTCTTAAGGTTTCTGAATTTGAAGCCATGTTTATCAGATATGAAGTGTGAATATAAACAGGCGAGATGTCCATCTCTACCCTTAGTTTTTTAAACTGAATTTTTTCTTCATCTGGTATTTCTCTGACAAGCCAGCCTCTTGGGTTGTGCGAAAATATTTGCATTGTATTGCAGCCTAATTCATATGCTCTCTCAAGGCTGATGTGAATTCCGCCTGCTATTGAAGTGTGAACCCCCAATCTTCGGCTGTTTCTTTTCTTCTGAGGGGATTTTTTTTGAATATTATCAGCCATTTTTATTTTTGTGGTTTTGTTTTGAATGGTGCCGAAGGCGGGATTTGAACCCTATGTTGTGCCTTTAAAATCAAGGAGTTATAGTGAAAAGAACAACGAGAGAACAACGAAAGATAAAAGATAGGACAGACCTTTAGGCTAATTAACCTATGAGTTTGTCCTATTTTTTTATTAATTATCGAGCCAGTTTTCACCACTTCTTCTTGTACCAAAACTATCTTCTATAAAGGCTTGTAGTTGTGTGTCTAACTGATCCTCGTTATATTTTTTAACGGAAAGGGCTTCGTCTCTTGCCATAGCATCCAGCCAATACGCTACCGCACCACACAGAGCATCTAGTCTATCATCATATTTGATTGAGCCACGATCCTTTGTGAGTCTGGTTAGCTGGTGAAATAATGAATATTGTATTGGCTCTGAGTCCAGATGTTTTAAATCGTTCTTTACTACAGAGACATCAACTATCAATCTGTGTCTGTTCATAACTGGTTCTAAGGTGTCTATGATTCTTTTTTCTTTTTGCATGATTGCTCGGTCGGCTTCCTCTACAGCACAGAGATAAATCTTTAGACAGATACCCCTTTTTATCGACCATTATTAGTCAATTCTATCAACTGATTAAAGAGCTGCCTACCTTTATCAGTAAGGTGGCAAGTAGAACAACGCCTCTCTAACATATCAGGTCTAGTTGTCACCAAGCCATAACCTAATAAAGAGTGGTCGCCACCCCTGACAAGATATTGCCCTAGATGCTTTAAGTTTCTGCTTATTGTTCCCGCAGGTTGTTTTAACTCTTTAATTATGTCTTGAGTTAAAATTCCCTCGTTCTCACCTATCAAGAGAAAAGTTAAAAGTTGACCTATAGCAAAATCTGGGTTTATCTTTTCTCTTACAAAGGCAATTCCTTTAGTAAACTTTTCATCTTTTTTAACCATCCCACTATTTCCCCCCTTTTTTTACAGATATATCATGCCAATCAATGTAATTACAACAACTATTATTTTTATTATAATAAATAACCCCTTTTTCTACTATTTCTAGTTCATGCAAAACCTTCTTTTTACTGCATGCCACGAAATGATAAGTATTCAAATTATAATACCTCCCGATTTTTTTGGCTTTAATTTTAAATTTTTGATTCTTTAAGGGACACGCACAGCATACTACGAAGCTTCCAGACACAGTTTTTGCACACAGATAGTAGAGAGTGGGGCGGATACTTTCACAGCAAAGAAACTTATGCGTCATGCAGACCTTCAAAGCACGCTAAAATATTTCCACCCAACGGAAGAAAGAATATATGACATCATTAATATTCGTGGGACAACGAGGAACAACGAGGGGAAAAGGGGTAAAAACCAATAGTGGCAATGAGTTAATGGTGCCGAAGGCGGGATTTGAACCCGCA